>JACPHL010000187.1 GCA_016188625.1 Candidatus Rokuibacteriota bacterium
CAGGTATGGATGGTCCGCTTCGAGCGCCGGCTTCGCCGGCGCAATTTGGGGGGAGGTTCGGACGGGGGGCAGCGCCCCCGCCGAATTATCTAGCCGGCGCGGGCGGTGGGCCGGTTCCGCTCCAGGATCCGGGAGGCCTTGAGGATGTCCAGGGCCCGCTGGAGCTGGAGATCCCGCTTCTGCTCCTCGGCCTCGTCCTTGGGCGGCGGCAGAGGCTTGGCCTCGTCGGGCTTCGGCGGCTCGACCACGATGTCCGGGGTGACCCCCTTGCCGTGGATCGAGCGCCCCTTGGGGGTGAAGTACTTGGCCGTGGTGAGCCGGAGGCCCGAGCCGTCGGAGAGCGAGATGATGGTCTGGACGGAGCCCTTGCCGAAGGTGGGGATGCCGAGGACGATCCCCCGCCCCCAGTCCTGGATGGCCCCGGCCACGATCTCCGAGGCCGAGGCGCTCCCGTTGTTGACCAGGACCACCATCGGGAACTCCAGGTAGGCGTGCCGGGCGTGGGCGCTGAAGCGCATGTTCTGGCTCCGGACCCGCCCCTCCGTGTAGACGATCAGCTTCCCGTCCCCCAGGAACTTCTCCGCGGCCTCCACCGCCGCCGACAGGAGGCCGCCGGGGTTGTTCCGGAGGTCGAGGACGAGCCCCTCGATCCGGCCGTTCTTGGTGAACTTCTCGAGGGCCGCATCGAGGTCCCGGCCCGTGCGCTCCTGGAACTGCCGGATCCGGATCAGCCCGAAGCCGGGCTCGATCTCCTGGGCCTTGACGCTCTGGACCTGGATGATCTCGCGGGTCAGGGTGAGGTCGAAGATCTCCTTGGCCCCCTCGCGGAGGATCGAGATGGTGACCTTGGTCCCCTTCGGCCCGCGCATCCGCTTCACGGCGTCCAGCAGGCTCATGTCCTTGGTGGGGAGCCCCTCGATCCTGAGGATCTTGTCCCCGGGCTGGATCCCGGCGCGGTGGGCGGGCGTCCCCTCGATGGGGGCCACCACCGTCAGCTGGTCGTCCCGGACGGTGATCTCGATCCCCAGCCCCCCGAAGCTCCCCGAGGTCTCGACCTGCATCTCCCGGTACATCTCCGGGTCCAGGAAGGCGCTGTGGGGATCCAGGGCGCGCAGCATCCCCCGCACCGCCCCGTAGATCACCTCGCGCGGGTTGGTCTCCTCGACGTACTGGTTCTGGACGATGGAGAGGATCTCGGTGAAGAGCTTGAGCTGCTCGTAGGTGGCCCCGGGATCGACGGCCTTGGAGGCGAGGGTCCCTCCCAGGCTCAGGGTGAGGAGGACGAGGATGGCGGCGGCCACCAGGGCCTTCTTCATCGGCTGCACCGAACGCATGGAAGGGACCTCCTTGAAGGATATCCGCTATACTATACTACAACCCGCGCCTGAGCCACTCCTGGGGATCTTCGGGGCGGCCCTGGGCGCGGACCTCGAAGTAGAGGCGCGGCCCGTCCAGCGAGCCGGTCTCGCCGATCCGCCCGATGACCTGGCCCTGGCTCACCCGCTCATCCTCCCGCACCAGGATCTCCGAGGCGTGGGCGTACACGGTGGTGTACCCGTGGTCGTGGTCGAGGATGATGAGGTTACCGTACCCCTTGAACCACCCGGTGTAGAGCACGGCCCCGTCGTAGACCGCCCGGATCTCGCTCCCCTCCACGGCCTCGATCTCGACCCCGTTCCGCTGGGTCTGGGTGCCGAAGCGAGGGTGGACCTGGCGACCGAACCCGCCCACCACCCGGCCGGCGGCCGGCCAGGGGAGCCGGCCCCGGAGGGCCCCGAACCCGACCTCGGGCGCGACGCGGCCGTCCACCGGGGGGCGCTTGCGGGCCACCGCGACCTTGCGGGTGAGGTCGCGGATCAGGGCCTCGAGGCGGCGGCCCGCCTCCTCCAGCTCGAGGGCCATCCGCTCACGGGTCACCCGATCTTCGCGCACGCGCGCCAGGAGGACCCGCCGTCGCTCCGCCTCGCGATCGATGGCCTGCCGCTCCCGCTCGGCGGCCTGGCGGAGCGCCCCCAGCTCCCGACGGTGGCGCTCCACCGCCTCCTGGCGGACCGTGAGCCGCTCGGCCCGGGCGCCGTACGCCTCGACGAGGCGGAGGTCGTGGAGGGCGAGGGTCCGGAGCGCCCGCGCGGCGCCGGCCCGCGTCTCTTCCCCGGGGCTCAGGAGCGGACCCGGGGCGACGGCCACCAGCTTGTAGAGCCTCCGAAGCCGCTCGGCGGCAGCCTCCTGCTGGGCGGTGAGCCGTTGCGCGAGCGCCCCCCGGTCCCCTTCGAGGGCCCGGAGCTCCCGCTCGAGCCGCTGGAGGCGGACGTCCAGGCGACTGAGCTCCCGGCGCTTGACCGCCAGGAGCCGATCGGTGGCCTCGAGCTCCGCCAGGAGCGACCCCTCCTGCCGCCGGGCCCGATCGGCCAGGGCCCGCTCCTGGCGGAGCTGGCGCCGGACCTGGTCGAGGGCCTTCTGCTGCTCCCGGAGCGTCTCCTTGGCGGGGTGGGCCGCCACCGGCAGCGCGACGGCGAGGAGCAGGAGCCCGAGAAGCCGCGTCAGCCCTCTCACCGGGTCCGCCCGCCCAGCAGCCCGCCGAACGCTCCCAGCCCGCACCCACCCAGGACCAAGGCGAGGGCCTCCCGCCATCCGAGGAACGCCGGGGTCTCGAGGCCGAGCCCCTCACGGAGGGCCGGGCCGAGGTGCCGCAGCAGGGGGGGCTCGGCCAGGACGAGCAGCCCGACCGCGGCGAGGGCGCCCAAGGCCCCGTGGATCACCCCGCCGAGGATCAGCGGGAGCCGGACGGTGGCTCCCGTCGCCCCGACCAGGCGGGCGAGGGTCGCCTCCTCCCGCCCCGCCACCCCCGCGAAGGTGCTGGCGGTCGCGACCGCCAGCAACGCGACCAGGGCCAGGAGCCCGCCGAGTCCCAGGCCGAGGCCGATGAGGACCCGCCGGCCCCCCTCGGCCCACTCCACCCACCGCCCCGGGCCCTGGACCTCCTCGACCCCGGGCAGGGCCTCGAGCCCCCGGATGAGGGCCCGCAGGCCGACCGCCGAGAGGGCCGGGTCCGGGGCGATCTCGACGGACGCCGGCAGGGGGTTCGACGGCAGCCGCGCCAGGAGCGCCCCGTCGGCGCCCAGGTAGGCGTGGAGCTCCCCCATGGCCTCATCCGGGGAGATCCAGCGCCACTCCCGCACCCCTCCGAGGGTCCTGAGCCCCGCGAGCCACTCCTCGCGCTGCGCCGGCTCCTCGTCGAGATAGAGGACGATCCGCACCTGCTCACGCCACCCGGTCACGATCCGCTCCAGGTTCTCCTCAAGGATCAGGGCGCTGCCGGCGGCCAGGACGGCGAGGAACACCAGGAGGAAGGCCCCCAGCCCCGCCGCCCGGCTCCGGCGCAGGTCGCGGAGGGTCGCCTCCACGAGGAAGGGGACGTGGCTACCCATCCCCCGCCCGGGCCATCTCCCCCTCGAGGCGACCGCCCGCGAGGAGAAGGGTCCGACACTGAAGTCGCTCGGCGACCGCGCGCTGGTGGGTGGCCACGATGAGCGTGGCCCCGCGGGCGTGGACGCCCCTCAGGACCTCGAGGATCTCGCCGGCGGCGTCTCCGTCCAGGCTCCCCGTCGGCTCGTCCGCCAGGAGCAGCGGCGGCTCGGTCACCAGCGCCCGGGCCAGGGCCAGGCGCTGGCGGCCCTCCGCCGAGAGCTCGGCCAGGCGCGCGTTCGGCCGCCGGTGGAGCCCGACGCTCCGGAGGGCCTCGAGGACCCGCTCACGGAGCTCGTGCCGGGGCGTCCCCTGGACGCGGAGGACGAAGGCCACGTTCCCGGCCACGGTCCGGTCGGCGAGGAGGCGGCCGTCCTGGAAGACGATCCCGATCCGGCGCCGGAGGTGGGCGACCGCCCGCGGCCCGAACCGGCTCACCTCCTCCCCGGCGACCACCACCTCGCCCTCCGTGGGGAGCTCCTCGCGGGAGACGAGCCGGAGCACGGTCGTCTTCCCCGCCCCGCTCGGACCGAAGAGGCAGACCATCTCGTCCTGCCCCACGGCGAAGGTCACCCCGGTCAGGGCGGGAACCGGCCTGCCCCGGCCTCGGCCGTAGACCTTGGAGACATGACGGAATTCGACCATGAATCATTCGATTATAGAAACCGCGCCCGAGGGCACGCAACTTTTAAAAGCCCCCGCGAAGGACCGACAGACGCGGCCTCGACAGCGAGCCTCCGAGCAACCCCTCCAGCGGCTCGTCCCGGCGCCGGCCGTGGAGCCGCACCTCGAGTTCCCCCCCGAGCTCCACGCGCCCCCGCCCCGAGAGCTCCCACGTCGGACCCCGCCCGCGGAGCCCCCGGATGGTGACGGTCGTCCCCCTCACCTCGTAGGGCACCCGGAGCTCCTCGACGGTGACGGTGCGCCCGCCGAGGCGATCGGAGGCGGGGACGCGGAGCCACCCGTGCTCCAGCGCGAGCACCCCGTGACCGCGGGCGGTCTCGAGGAGCTCCGGCCAGGAGAGCCCGCGCCAGCGGAGCGCCAGCTCCCCCCTCACCAGCCCGCCCCCGCGCCCCGGCCAGTCCCCGGCGGTAAGTCGGAGGAGGGGGCCCAGGGTGAGGTGCGCGCCCGAGAGCCGGAGCCGCCCCTCGCGGGTGGTCGGGTCCAGGGTCGCGGAGCCGACCGTCTCGCCTCCCGCGGCCCGGAGGGCGATCCGGGAGAGCGCCCATCGGCGCGCGTCGGCCGCCAGTCGCACGACCAGACCGTCGAAGGGCACGCCCCCCCACCGTCCGGTCCTGGCCTCGAGCGCCCCCACGAGGCGGAACGGGGCCGCGCCGCGGCGCCGCCCCTCGAGCCGGAGCTCACCCCGCCGCACGGTGATCGGAGGGAGGGGGCCTCCCGGGAGCCGGAGGCTCGCGTCGCTCACGGCCAGGCGACCCCGGAGCTCAGGGGCCATCAGGCCCCGGACCTCCACCCCCACCGCTCCCGTCACCTCGCCCCCCACCTCGACCGTCCGGCCCTGCACCTCGAGGCTCAGGCGGTCCAGGGGGAACCGGTCCGTCCTCGCGCTGAGGGTCAGCCGATCGGGCGCGAGGGTCGCCTCCGCCTCGATCTCCACCGGCCCGAGCCGGACGATGAGGGGCCGGACCAGGAGCCTGCGCTCGCTCTGAAGGCTCGCCGTGAGCAGCCCCGGCTCGCCCCGCCGCTTGACGAAGCCGGGGAGGGCGAGCTCGGCGGGGGTGAAATCGAGCCTCGCCTCGAGGGTCGAGCGCCCCGCCGGTCTGACGACGAGGGAGAACGGCCCGTCCAGCGCGAGGGGCCCGCTCCGGAGATCGCGGACCGTCCCCTCGGCCTCGAGGGTCGCGGTGAGCGGCTCGAGGCGGCCGACGAAGCGCACCGGGGGAGAGGCGATCTCGCCGGCCACCCACAACCCCTCCGGGGCGCGCGTGACCGCCCCGGTGATCCCGTCGAGCACCGCCGAGCGCCCGCCGCCGGCCAGCTCGAGTCGGCCACCCTCCACGGCGATCGCTGCCGGGAGGGCCGGGGCCGGCCCGGGGCGGCCCGGCTCGCCGCGGCCCTCGCGGGGCGGCGGGGCTCCCGGGCGCGGCCGGGAAGCGGTGCCCCCCCACCACCCGTCCTCCAGGCGGAGCACGAGCCGGGGCTCGAGGAGTCTCACCGTGCCCGCCGCGAGGCGCCCGGCCAGGAGTGGGAACGGGTCGATGGCCACCACGAGCCGTCGCGCCTCGAGGTACGGGGCGGGGGCGCCGGGGAGGGTGGCGGTCAGCCCGTCCAGCGTGAGCCGGAGGGGCGGCCAGAGCGCCAGGTGCGTCCGGGTCGCCCTGACCTCGCCCGGGAGTCGCCGCTCCAGGGCGGTGAGGACGAGGGGACCAGCCTCGCGGAGGCGGAGGCCGACGGCGGCCGCGGCGCCAGCCATCACGAGGAGGCCGGCCAGCAGGATCGCGCCGGCCCGGCGGGTCATGGCCCGGATGGAGGCGGGAGGCGTTCGGAGAGGAGCCGGTTCACCAGCTGGGGGTTGGCCTGCCCGCGGGTCGCCTTCATGACCTGGCCGACCAGGAAGCCCAGGCTTTGCTTCTTCCCCTTCTGCCAGTCGCCCACCGCCGCGGGGTGGGCGGCGAGAACCGCCTCGATGACCCGCACCAGCTCGGACTCGTCGGAGACCTGGACCCACCCCTTCCTGGCCACGATCTCCTCCGCGGAGGCCCGGGGCTCCCGGAACATCGCGTCGAGGACATCCTTCGCGATCCTCCCGCTGATGACCCCCTGCTCGAGGAGCCGGAGGAGCCCGGCCAGACGTTCCGGGGGGAGGATCTCGATCCAGGAGGCCGGGGCAGCGTCCCCGGCCGCTCCCTCGGCCCGGAGGCGCCCGAAGACCTCCGTGGTGATCCAGTTGGACACGAGCCGGGGCTGGGAGACCCGCGTCACGACCTGCTC
>JACPHL010000019.1 GCA_016188625.1 Candidatus Rokuibacteriota bacterium
CAGTACTCCGTCCAGGTGATGGAGGACCATGCCGAGTACCTGAGGACGCGCGCCCCGGGCATGCCCGAGCGCCCGGCCGCCCGGCATGTCCTGACCCTCAGGCTCACACGGCTCCTCTGGCACCAGACGCTCCGGCTCGGCCTCTTCGCGCTCGGGAGCCCCAATGACGGGGACTGGTATGTGAGCCCGGAGGCGCGGTACCAGGTGACCGATGCGCTCTCGGTGACCGCTGGCCTGAACCTCTTCGGCGGCCCGCGCCGCACCGAGTTCGGCCAGTTCGGGGAGAACTCCAATCTCTACGCGGTTGTCCGCTACGCTTTCTGAGGCATTCCTGGCTGGCACCCAAGGTGGTATCACGTGGCTGGGGTGAGCTGGCCTGAAAGGGGTTCAGACCACTCCCCGCCAGAGTAAGTCCGAGAGCTCACAAAAATAGGACGATTGCCCCTTGATCAATTCCGGAAACACCTATCAAGCTGTCTACGCGGGACAGGGGCTTCGATTGCTCGGGGGGATCAGGGTTCTCGGCTGCGTCCTTCTCGCGGTGTACCAGCATCCTGCATGGCTGTGGCTCATCGGCCTGATGGGGATCAGTCTGCTCCGTGGGAGGGCGCGGGTGGATGTCTGCACAAGAGGGAGTGAGCGATGGGCCTCTACCAGTTCCTGAAATTCCTCCACATCCTGGCAGTGGTCTTCATGGCGGCCCCCCTGTACAACCTGATCGTGGTCAACGAGCGGGTCAGGTTTGGGAAGGCCCATCTGCAGGTGGACCAGTACTTCGAGAACATCATTCGGGGCAACTCTACCCGGTGTTACATCTTCCAGCTCACCGCGCTGGTCACAGGCCTCCTCCTCGTCGGCCTGGGCGGGTCGTGGCTCTCCCTCTTCACCAACTGGGTCCTCCTGGCAAAGCTGCTCCTCCTCTTGGTCCTCATGGGGCTCCTTTCCGTGGTGCACTTCTCCATCCAGCCCCGAATCGATCGGCTCCTGTCCCGGGCTGACGGCGAAACCATCCCTCAACCCATTGCGGCCGAGATCGCTCCCCTCCGCCTTCGCCGGAAGAGACTGGCCTCGGTCTGCCTCTTCCTGGTCATTATCACCGTCCTCCTCGGGCTCCAGGTTTTCTCCGCCTTCTGGGCCCCGTTGACCGTCGTCCTGGTTGTCCTGGCGGCCCTTTTCGCTTGGAGGGTCTACAAGACGCCTGTCCCCTACGGGTGGGCATGAGGAAAGCTGGCGAGGCCCGGCGCGCTTGAAACGCGGCGGGTGTGCCGGCATTATGGGCGAGGGAGGCGCGAGGGATCGGTGACCCTTCAGCAGCTCAGGATCGTTCTGGCCGTCGCCAAGCACGGGAGTTTTACCAAGGCGTCCCAGGAGCTCCACGTGAGCCAGCCCGCCCTCTCCCTTCATATCCGCCAGCTCGCGGATGAGGTCGGGCAGCCCCTCTTCGACCGTGCGGGGAAGGGGGTGACGCTCACGGAGGCGGGTCGGTTGGTGGAGCAGTACGCCATCAAGATCTTCGCTCAATTCCGCGAGCTCGAGGAAGGGCTGGCGGAGCTCAAGGGGGTCCAGCGGGGAGAGCTGGTGGTGGGGGCGAGCACGACGCCGGGGAACTACCTGCTCCCCTGGATCATCGGGCGGTTTCGACAGCGCTACCCCAAGATCACGGTCCGCCTGGAGGTGGCGAACAGTCGGGACATGGTCCTGCGGGTCCTCCGAAACGAGGTGGATCTGGCCCTTGTGGGTGGGCGACTCGTGGAGGATCCTCGCCTCATCGTCGAACCTTACGTGGTGGACGAACTGGTGCTCGTTGTGGCGCCAACCCACCCGTGGGTTGGGCGCCAGCGCATCCTGCCCGGGGATCTCCAGCAGGAATCCCTCATCCTTCGGGAGGCGGGCTCGGCGACCCGCTGGGTGATGGAGGAGGCCTTCCGCGTCCAGGGGATCCCGTGTCGGGTGGGGATGGAGCTGGGCCAGACCGAGGCGATCAAGGGGGCTGTGGCGGCGGGGATAGGGGTGGCCATCCTGTCCCGATTCGCCGTGGCCCATGAGGTGGCCTGCGGGACTCTGGCCCTCACCAGATTGGAGGGGGTTTCCCTCACGCGCGACTTCCTCCTCGTCCGCCTCAAGGACAAGCGCCAATCCGCCGTTGCCCTGGCCTTCCGTGAGGTCCTGGCGGAGGAGCGGGCCACTATCGGAAAATACTCCCACCCCAGACACCCGCACCGGCCCCGGTCCCCCAGCGAGGGGTGACCGGCCGGAGGCGGGTCTTTGGAAGCCCCTTCCTTCGCCGGCAGCGTCCTTGACAGGCCCAGGGGGGTGGTGTATCAGGGGGATGAGCGATGCGGCTTGTCACCTTCGAGGTCACGACCCCGGTGGGGCGGTTCGAGCGCCTGGGCGCGCTCGTCCACTGCGAGATCGTGGACCTCAACGCGGCCTTCGGGGCGTGTCTGCTCCATTCCGGGCACGGCGACCAGGCGGCGCGCCTCGCGGACGTGGACGCCCCGCCCGACCTGCTCCGCTTCCTCGAGATGGGCTCCTGCGGCTGGGAGGCGGCGGCCAGGGGCCTCGACTTCGCGGCGAAGGTCCGTGCGAGCGGGGAGACCGTCGAGGGGCCGCGAGGGGAGCAGCTCTTCTACCGCCCTGAGGCGGTCCGGCTCCTGGCGCCGCTGCCGCGCCCGGTCTCCCTCCGGGACTTCCTGACCTTCGAGGCCCACGCCAAGGTCGGCTACGGCCGGCGGGGTGAGCCGATCCCCGAGGCGTGGTACCGGATGCCGCTCTACTACAAGGGGAACGCCCGCTCCATCGTGGGGCCGGAGGCCGACGTCCTCTGGCCGCCCTACACCCGCCGCCTCGACTACGAGCTGGAGCTGGCGTGCGTGATCGGCCGCCGGGGGCGCGACATCCCGGTCGAGGAGGCCGACCGCTACCTCGCCGGCTTCACGGTGATGAACGACTGGAGCGCCCGGGACATCCAGAAGGGGGAGATGGCCGCCCGCCTCGGCCCCGCCAAGGGGAAGGACTTCGCCACCTCGCTGGGCCCCTGCCTGGTGACCACGGACGAGCTGGACCCCAGGAACCTCAGGATGCTCGCCCGCGTCAACGGCGAGGTCTGGTCCGAGGGGAACTCCGGCAGCTCCCACTGGACCTTCCCCCAGATGATCGCCCACGCCTCCATGGCCGAGACCCTCTACCCGGGCGAGGTCTTCGGCTCCGGGACGGTCGGGGGCGGGTGCGGGCTCGAGCTGGACCGGTGGATCCAGCCCGGGGACGTCGTGGAGCTCGAGATCGAGGGGATCGGGGTCCTCCGAAACCGCGTCGTCAAGCCGTCCTGAGGCATCCGCCGGGAGGGGTCGCGATGTTTCCCCAGATGAAGGGCAGGATCAGCCGCCAGGCCCACGTCCGGATCCCCGAGGGGACCTACGAGGAGGAGCACGCCCGTCGGGGGTTCTTCGGCCGGGCCTCCCACCTCTATCACCTCCACCCGCCGACGGCCTGGGTTCGCGTCGAGGGGCCGCTGCGCCCGCGGCTCTTCCTGGGCGAGGCCGCCGAGCCGAGCGATCTCGCGGTCCCCGGCGGGACGCCCGAGAAGCTCCTCTGGAACAGCGAGGTCGCCCTCTCGATCTCCCGTCGGAGCGAGGCAATGCCCTTCTTCATCCGGAACGCCGACGGCGACGAGGTCCACTTCATCCACCGCGGCCGGGGGCGCCTTCAGACCGACTACGGCCCACTCGCCTACGGCCCCGGCGACTACCTCTGGATCCCCAAGGGGACGACCTACCGCGTCCTTCCCGAGACCCAGGATGGCTTCACCCTGATCATCGAGAGCTTCCTGGAGCTCGGCCTCCCCGACCGGGGGCTCCTCGGCCAGCACGCCTTCGTCGATCCCGGGGTCTTCGAGACCCCCGAGCCCGAGCCCCACGACGAGGCCGGGGAGTGGGAAGTCCGCGTCAAGCGGGGGGACGAATGGACGCGCCTCGTCTACCCCTTCCACCCCCTCGACGTGGTCGGCTGGAAAGGCGACCTCACCGTGGTCCGCTTCAACGTCCGGGACCTCCGGCCGGTCGTGAGCCCGCGCTACCACCTCCCTCCCACGGTCCACACCACCTTCGCGGCCGAGCGGTTGGCCATCTGCACCTTCGTCCCGCGCCCGTTCGAGACCGACCCCGAGGCCCAGCGGGTCCCCTTCTACCACCGGAACATCGACTACGACGAGGTCCTCTTCTACCACGCCGGCGAGTTCTTCAGCCGCCACGGGATCGGGCCCGGGGCCCTCACCCTCCACCCGCAGGGGATCCACCACGGCCCCCACCCCAGGGCCTTCGAGGCGGCGCGGGCCAAGGCCGGGACCGACGAGGTCGCGGTCCTTGTCGAGACCCCGGTCCCCTACCAGGTGACCCCGGCGGCCGAGAAGCTCGAGGATCCGGCCTACGCCACGAACTGGGCACTGCCCTGAGGGCTCGGCGATGATGCGCTTCGGGATCTTCTCGGTGGTGGACCACTACCCGGCCGAGCTCAGGCGGAGCGCCGGGGAGTTCTACGCGGAGCTGCTCGAGCAGGTGGAGGCGGCCGAGGAGCTCGGCTACGACTCCTTCTGGATCGCCGAGCACCACTTCCACGAGTACGGCGCCATCCCCTCGCCGCCCGTCTGGATGGCCGCGGCGGCCGGGCGGACGCGGCGGATCCGGCTCGGGGTCGCCGTGAGCGTCCTCCCCTTCCGGAACCCGCTCCTGGTGGCCGAGGAGTACGCCATGGTGGACGTGCTCTCGGGGGGGCGGCTCAACTTCGGGGCGGGCTCGGGGTACCTCAAGCACGAGTTCGAGGGGTTCGGGGTCTCGCCCGAGGAGAAGCGGGAGCGCTTCGATGAGGCGCTGGCGATCATCCGGAAGGCGTGGACCGGGGAGCGCTTCTCCCACGACGGGCGCTTTCACCGGGTCCGGGACGTGGCGATCCAGGTCACGCCGGTCCAGCGCCCCCACCCGCCGATCTGGGTGGCGATCCTCCGGAACGAGGCCGCCCCCTTCGTCGCCAAGAACGGCTACCCGCTCATGATGATCCCCTACGCGACCACCGAGCAGCTCGACGAGCTGGCCCGGACGGTCTCGGCCTTCAAGGCCGCCTACCGCGAGGCCGGGCACGGCGACCCCGAGACCCTCGCCCTGGCCTTCGGCCTCCACGCCTACGTGGCCGAGGGGTTCGCCGAGGCGACGGCCCAGGCGCGGGAGGCGATGGACCGCTACGTCCGGACGCGCCTCTACGCCAAGCAGCGCCCCTACGGCGCGTTGGTGGAGAAGTCGCTGATCGCCTACGGGAGCCCGGAGGAGGTGATCCGGGTCTTCCGGCGCTACGAGGCGTGCGGGTTCACCCTGGCCCTGCCGATCCTGAACTTCGGCGGGCTCCCCCAGAAGCTCGTCCTTCGCTCCATGGAGCGCCTCGCCCGCGAGGTCCTCCCCGCCTTTGACTCGGAGGGGGGCTAACGCCCCCCTTCCGAACCTCCCCCCTGGGCGACGGCGGCAAAGCCGCCGCTCGAAGCGGACCGGTCAAGAGCGTTGCGCCAAGATCACCGCGCCGCGGAGCGTGTGGAGCGAGGGGCTGATGCCTCCCCCGCGGGCCGTCTGGCTGGAGCCTCTCCGCGTCACGCCGACCCCTCCGAGTTGGTTGGGGGCGGCTCAGGCGTCCTGCCAGGCCGGGACCCCGCCGAGGGAGGTGGCGGTCGTGACGGCGCGGACGACCGCGCGCGCCACCGCCTCCTGGGCGGCGAGGCCGAGGCGGTCGAGGGGGACCTCGCGCTCCCCGGTGGAGAGGGCGAAGAGGGTGTCGCCGTCCACCGTGGTGTGGGGCGGGGAGAGGGTCCGGGCGAGGCCGAGGTGGGCGAGGCCGGCCAGGACGGCGGCCTGAGGTTTGGTGAGCCGCGCGTCGGTGGCCACGACCCCGATGGTCGTGTGGAGCCCCCGGAAGGCCGGGGGCGGCGCGCCCTCCCGGAGGGCCCGGGCCGTGTCGAGGAGATCGCGGCTATCCGGCGAGGTGCGGGTCCCGGCCAGCAGCCGGCCGCTCTCCGGATCGCGGACGTCGCCGAAGGCGTTGACGGCCACGAGCGCGCCCACCACCACCTCGCCGACCTCGAGGCTCGCGCTCCCGAGCCCGCCCTTCATGGCCCGGGCCATCCCGTAGAGCTTCCCGACCGTCGCGCCCGTCCCGGCCCCGACGCTCCCCTCCGCCACGGGCCCGGCGCCGGCGGCCCGCGCGGCCCGCTCCCCCATGGCGCGATCCGGGCGGGCGCGCGGGTCGCCGAGGGCGAGGTCGAAGAGGATCGCCCCCGCGACCAGGGGGACGACGGTGGGCCCGGTCGGAAAGCCGATCCCCTCCGCCTCCAGGAGCGCCATCACGCCGGCGATCGCCTCGAGGCCGAAGGCGCTCCCCCCGGCCAGGACCACGCCGTGGATCCGCTCGGTGAGGTGGCGGGGGTCGAGGAGGTCGAGCCCCGCGACCCCCGAGGCCCACCCGCGGATCTCGACCCCGCCGACGGCGCCGCCCGGGCAGAGGATCGCGGTGCAACCGGTGATCCGTTCGAGGTCGGTGGCGTGGCCGACGCGGAGCCCCGGGACGTCGGTGAGGCTGCCGGTCACGGCTCGGCCGAGGGCGGCCTCGGGCGCCGGCTGGCCTCCTCGGCCGGGACTTGGCCGAGGGAGACCTCGCCGGCCACCTCGAGCCCCCGCTCCACGAACCGCCGGACCCAGGGGATCCCGCGCGGCTCCCGCTCCGGGTCCGCGAGGGCCAGGGCGACGGCCAGGGCGATCCGCGCCTCGGGCTCCCGTCCGAGCCGCGCCAGGACCGCGGCCTGCTCCTCGAGGCGCCGGCCGAAGCGGCGGCGGGCCTCGGGCGTGAACTCGGCCTCGATGATCCTGTCCACGATGGCGGCCTGGCGCTCGGCCTTCACCTGATCCGGGACGATGAGCCGGCTCTCCTTGAGTTGGAGCAGCTCGACCGCCTCGGCCTGGACGCGCCCCGGGTCGAGGAACCACCCGCCGAACTCCCGGGCGTCGAACAGCTCGCCCGAGCGCTCGAGGAGCCCCGGATCCGCCGTGACGGCCTCGGGGTCGAGCAGCTCGTAGACCCACGGCCGGGGCGGCGCCTCCGGCAGGTCGAGGGCGAGAAGCCAGGGGGCGAGCGCCCCGGGAGGCGGCGCGCCGGTCTCGGCGTGGCGGCCGACGGCCTCCGCCACCAGGCCGAGCGCGGCCATCGGCGGGAGCTCGACCCAGGGGAGCGGCCCTTCCTCGAGGAGCGCCTGCACCTGGTTGTCGAGGCGCTTTCTGGCGACCGGGCCGCCCTGGACGTCCAGGACCCCCGCCTCGGCGGAGAGGAGGAAGGAGAGGAGGAGCCACTCCCCGGAGGGCCCGCGCAGGGCGAGCCAGAGGCCGCGGGCGCCGGTGCCGTCGAGCGCCGAACCCCAGGCGCGCGCCGGCACCGGCCGGGCGGGGGCCCGGGGAGCCGGGGCGGGGGTTTCGACCCGGATCCCGGTCTGGCGGAGGCGGTAGAGGGCGCGCCGGGCCGCGGTCCGCACGGCCTTGGGGGCGCTCGCGTCGAGGGCCTGGAGGGCCCGCGCGGCCTCTTCGCTCGGGATCGCGCCGAGCGCCTCGGCGGCCGCCTCGGCCCACGCCGGCCGCTCACCGAGGAGGCGCGCGAGGAGCGGGAGCGCCTCGGCGCCGCGCGCGCGCGCCAGGGTCTTGAGGCGGGTGGGGAGCTCGGCGGGCGGGATCGCCTCGAGGGCCTGGGAGAGCGCGGCGTTCTCGCCCGCGCCGGCCAGGAGCTCCTCCAGGGCCGGTGGGGCTACCATTCGGCGAGCAGGCGGAGGAGCGGCTGGTACGGGGCGGGGTGGAGCTCGGGCCGGAGGTAGACCTTCTTCATGTAGGTCAGGGCCCCGGCGTAGTTCTCGAAGCCGCCGGCCAGGGCCGCGAAGAGCGAGGCGCGGGGCTTGAGGGCGCTCTTGTCGTGTTGGGAGACGAACCGGTACGCCCGCTTCCCCTCGCGGACGTAGTACCCGGTGATGCTCCGCCCCTCGACGAACTCCCGGAAGACCCCGGTCATGAAGAGGGTGTAGTCGCCGATCTGCTGCTTGATCTCGCGCTCCCGGAACGGGTCGAAGTCCGCGGCGTGGAAGTCCCACGCCCGCTGGGCCTCGAGGAGGAGATCGACCACCGTGTCGAGCCGCCGGCCGCCGGCCCCGCGGATCGCGTAGAGGGCCTCGGTCCGGGCGAAGCGGGTCAGGAGGTCGGCCAGGTAGTCGGCGACCGGCTGGTCCCCGATCGAGAGGTCCCCGAAGCTCCGCCGGACCAGCGGATCGAAGAAGCGCCGGAGCGTCGCGGGCGCGTGATCCGCCACCACGCATCCCTCCTCGATCCCACTATACCCCAGCTCCCCGCGGCTGCCAAGGCGCTCAAAAACTTTGACTTGCGCGAAGCCGGCTCGCTAGAATCGGCCAGAGGAGGTGGCGCATGGCGAACCCGACGGTGGACGAGCAGATGGAGCTGGAGGAGTTCATCGAGGAGGAGGAAGAGCCCCGAAGCCGCCCGTGGGGGGCGATCCTCTCGGTGGTCCTCGCCTTCCTGGTGCTGGTGGTGGGCTATCAGTGGCACCAGGCCTCGGCGCGCGAGCAGGATCTCCGGCTCGAGCTCCAGACCCTCCGGCAGGAGGCGGAGACCCTACGCCTCCAGGCCGTGGAGGTCCAGCAGCAGCTGGAGGTCTTCAAGCGGCAGGTCGCCACGCTCGGCCAGGAGAAGGCGGGGCTCGAGAAGAGGCTGGTCGCCGCCGAGGAGCGCGCGAGCAAGGCGCTGGCCGCCGCCGCGACCCAGAGGAAGGCGCCCCCGGCCCGCCGCCGCTAAGTCACTCGGAAGGGGGCGCTATCCCCCCTCCGGGCCCCCGACGGGAGGCGTCAGCCCCTCGCTCCACACGCTCCGCGGCGCGCCCGCCAGTGGCTCGCCGGGCGGGGCCCCTCCTCTCCGCCTTTCGCCCGCCTGTCGGCTTCCCCACCCGGCTCGCTCACGGCGGGCACCCGCGCCGCTCCGCTTAACGTTCCGCTCGGGGCCGACGCCTCCCCGGCGGGTCCCGGCCGCCGAAAGGGGCTGGCGCGGTGATCTTGGCGCAACGCTCTTGACCGCGACCACGAAGTTGGCCTCGCTGGGCACCCAGCCCAGGCCGCGCCGGGCGAACTCGCCGTAGAGGAAGCGCCGCTCCTCGAAGACCAGGGCCCGCGTCCGCTCGCGGTGGGCGACGTCCCCGAGCGCCGCCCGGGCGGCGGCCTGGGCCAGGCGGTTTACGTTGAACGGCTCGCGGAGCCGCCCCAGGGTCTCGATCACGCGCGGCGCCCCCACCGCGTAGCCGATCCGGAGCCCGGCCAGCCCCGCGATCTTCGAGAAGGTGCGCAGCACGACCAGGGTAGGACGGCGGGCGAGGGCCTCGAGGCCGTCCGGGCAATCGTCCGTCTCGACGAAGTCCCGATAGGCCTCGTCGAGGAGCACGACGACCTCCCCGGGGAGCGCCCCGAGGAACGCCTCCCACGCCGCCCGGCCCACGACGGTGCCGGTCGGGTTGTGGGGGCTCCCCACGAAGACGAGCTTCGTGCGGGGCGTGACGCGACCGGCCAGGTCCTCGAGGTCGATCCGGTAGTCGCGGAGCGGGCTCCAGACCACCGCGCCGCCCATCTGCCGGGCCGCCGACTCGTAGGGCTCGAAGGCGGGACGGGGGATGACGACCTCGTCCCCGGGATCCACGAGGGCGCGGACCAGGAGCCCGATCAGCTCGTCGGCGCCGTTGCCGAGGAGGATCGCCCCCGGCGTCACCCCCAGCGCCGTCGCGAGGGCCTCCCGGAGGGCGACCGCCCCGCCGTCGGGGTAGAGGTGGACCCGCTCCACCTCGGCGCGGATCGCCTGGAGGGCGAGGGGCGAGGGCCCGAGGGGGTTCTCGTTGGCCGACAGGCGCACCACGGGCCGTCCGAGCTCCGCCTCGAGCCGCTCGAGCGGGGGGCCGGCGTCGTAGGGGGTGAGATGGGCGAGCGCGGGCCGCCACCGGGGTTCCATGGCGATGCACCGGGAGTGTACGGGGGCCCGGCAGGCCTGTCAAGCGAGGGCCGGCCTGTGGAGGCCACGCGCGAGAATCCGCGGACCGATCCGCGGGGGGTGGGGCTCACGGCGGACCACCCCTCTGATCGGTGAAGGGCCCGGACCAAACCCCTCGAGGACCGGCGACTAGGCGACCTTGGACTTGTTGGACGGTTTGGCGCTCGTGCCGGTCGCTCCCGCTGAGTCTCCGGGGGTGGCGGCTCGTCGCGTCTTGGATCGGCCCATGAGGAGATGGTAGAGGAAGAGGCACCCGATCAGGGCCAGGATGACCCCGACCCCGACGATCCGCTCCCAAAACCCGAGCTCCATGGCACACCTCCGCCGCATGTTGCGGTCATGATCCCTGGGATGAGCCCTCGGCCACGGCAGCCGTAGGCGGCCTGCCGGGGCGCCGAGCGGTGCGGGGAGCTTACGCTCGGGGAGGGGAACGGCTGAGGCGAGAGGAGAGGGCGAGGCTCTCGAGGGGGCCCGGCCCCTCCCAGAGGGGGAGGCGCCCGAGTGGACGACCGACCGCGAGCGCCTGCTCGGACGCCTCGCGGGTCGGGTCGGTGGACGGGGCCGTCAGGCCCGCGGCCGCTTCCCAGGCGTGGGTCTCGGGGGCGTCCCACGACGGAAACGCCTGCCAGATCCCGCCGGCGACGGCCACGCCGTGGTGGACCTGGGCCAGGGACAGGAGCCCGAGCAGGAGGGTGACGGGCAGGAGGAGTGCCGGCGAGCGCCCCCCTCGACCCCCGGTCGCCGCCGCCGGCTCCACCGCCACCCTGTCCCTACTTCGGGCTCTGACCGGCATCGCGCGTCACCTGCGACCTTCGCAGAGCCCGGTACGCAGGGGGGGCCTCCTGGTTCGGGGACGTCCGGAGGGGTGACCCGAGGATCGTAGGGCCCGGGAAAGTCGATATTCCTGGGGATAACGCTGGAAGGGGTACTGGGGAGGGGTACCGTCACCTGTGGGCTGGGGGGCACGGGGTCAGAACACCCCGCGCCCCAGGAGACGGAACGCCGGAGGAGTCGCGTCCGTCCCCTGCGCCTCGAGCGGGTCGGCAGATCTACTGGCCTTCACCCGAACGGCTTGTTGTAGGTATATCTTCCTGCTCCCCTCGGGGTCGTCCTCGGGGACCAAAGGTCGGCAGCAGTCTAGATAGCCCCGGGTGGGCTGTCAAGCGGAATTGCGGGTTGGTGCTCGTTCTGCAGATTCGGCCCCCGAAGCGACGGCGGGGACGGGCGCGGCTCTCCGGCCCCGTCATGGCACCAGCGGACGCACCTGCTCCGCCAGGAGCCGCATCGCGCGGGCGACCGCGTCGTGGGGCATGCCGGGCCAGTGGACGCGGAAGATCATCGTGGTCGCGCCGACCAGATCCGCGCAGCGGCGGATCTCGGCGGCGCACCCGGCCGGGTCGCCCAGGATGAAGCGGTCGCGGACGAGATCCTCGAATCCCTGCGTCATGTCGTCATCCCGGGGCAGGGCGCGGTGCTGTCCCCACTGGACATATGCCTGGTACTTCCTCTCCAGGGAGGGCCGCACCAGCCGCAGGGCCTCGGCACGACTCCCGGCCACGAAGATCTCCCGCATCACCGGGAGCTCCACGGGAGACGGTTTGCCGAGCCGTGCCAGCGCCGCGCGGTAGAGCCCCAGCTGCCGCTCGATCGTCTGGACCGTGGCGTGCGGGTTGACGATCCAGGCATCTCCCAACTCCGCCGCTCGCTCCACCGCCCGGTCACTGTTCGCGGCGACCCAGACGGGCGGCCGGGGGCGCTGCACCGGCCGGAGTGCCGTGCGGGCCTCGACGAGCCGGCAGTGCGGCGACTCGAACGTCACCGCCTCGCCCGCCCAGAGCCGCTCGATGACCCTGAGGTGATCGGCGAGCCGCCGGACCCGGTCCCCTTGGCCCAGGCCGAAGGCCCGGTCCTCGACCTCGCGGTACCCGAGGCCGATCCCGAAGATCAAGCGCCCTCCGGTCACGATATCGAGCGTGGCCGCCTCTTCGGCGACGGCCACCGGATTCAGGAGCGGCAGAAGGTAGATGGTGATGCCGAGCCGCATCGGCCCGGCCTCCGCGGCCAGCCGGGCGGCCGCGACCGCCGGCTGGAGCATCTGGAACTCCGCGACCAGGAAGTGTTGGCCGAACACGATCAGGTCGAAGCCGAGCTCGCGGGCGAGGCGCACCTGCTGAAGGGTCTCCTGGAACCGCTCGACCGGGGGCTCCGACGGGAGATACTGATTGGTGATCAGGAGCCCGAAGCGCATCGGGGGATCCTCCAGCTCGGACGAAGCATTCCCTTACAACGCATTCACGGGGCGAACCGGAAACGACGAAGGGGCTACGGCCCGAGCCGTAACCCCTTCGCTTCAACTGGTTGCGGGGGCTGGATTCGAACCAGCGACCTTTGGGTTATGAGCCCAACGAGCTACCGGACTGCTCCACCCCGCGATGCCGTCCCCTACCTTACCCCACCCTCCCGCGCCTGTCAAGCCCGGTGGCCCCACCGCGGAGCCAGCCGGGGAGGGACGCCCGGCTCGCCTAGGGTCGCGCGCGCGGCACCGCGGGGCCCGGGGCGCCCTCTTCCTCCCGCGGCGCCGGGGCGGCGGGGAAGCGGAGGACCCGCTCCCCGGGCCGGACCAGCCCGAGCCGCTCCCGGGCGATCTGCTCGACGACGGATGGGTCCTCGCGCAGCCGGTCGATACTCAGGCTCAGGCGCTCGTTCTCGGCCTCGAGCTGCTGGACCTCGCGGTGGAGGGTCGTCACCGTCCGGCGGAGCTCCCAGAGGCGGAGGAGGCCGTTGTCCCCGAGGAGGGCGGCCGTGGCGAGGAGGCCCAGGAGGCCGGCCACGACCCAGCCCGCGCGGGGCCGCCAGGCCCGCATCCCGCTCAGCGCCCGCGCCGGCCGAAGACCCCGGGCCCCCGCCATAGGGCGGCCTCCCCGAGCTGCTCCTCGATCCTGAGGAGCTGGTTATACTTGGCCACCCGGTCGCTCCGGCTGAGCGAGCCGGCCTTGATCTGCCCGGCGTTGACCGCGACGGCCAGGTCGGCGATGAAGGGATCCTCCGTCTCGCCGGAGCGATGGGAGATGACGACCCCCCACCCGGCGCCCCGGGCCGCCTCCACCGCCTCCAGGGTCTCGGTCAGGGTCCCGATCTGGTTCACCTTGATGAGGACGGCGTTGGCCGCGCCCCGCGCGATCCCCTCCCGGATCCGCTCGGGGTGGGTGACGAAGAGGTCGTCGCCCACGAGCTGGACTCGCGCCCCGAGCCGACGGGTCAGCGCGGTCCACCCCTCCCAGTCCTCCTCGTGGAGCCCGTCCTCGATGGAGCAGAGGGGGTAGCGCCCGGCGAGCCGCTCGTAGAGGGCCAGCAGCTCCTCCGCGGTCCGCTCCGCCCCCTCCCCGGGGAAGCGGTAGCGCCCCTCGCCGAAGAGCCCGCTGGCGGCCACGTCGAGGGCGAGCCAGACCTGCTCGCCGGGGCGGCAGCCGGCCGCCTCGATGGCGGTGAGGAGCAGGTCGAGGGCGGCCTCGGTGCCGGCGAGGTCGGGGGCGAACCCGCCCTCGTCCCCCACCGCCGTCCCATGCCCCTTGTCGTGGAGGAGCCGCCTCAGGGCGTGGAAGACCTCCGCCCCCATCCGGAGGGCCTCGCGGAAGCTCGGGGCGCCGGCCGGCACGATCATGAACTCCTGGACGTCGAGGCGGTTGTCGGCGTGGGCCCCGCCGTTGATCACGTTCATGAGCGGGACCGGGAGGGTCCGGGCGCCCGGCCCGCCGAGGTAGCGGAAGAGGGGGAGCCCGCTCTCCTCGGCCGCGGCCCGGGCGCAGGCCAGCGACACCCCGAGGATGGCGTTGGCGCCGAGGATCTTCTTGGTCGGCGTCCCGTCGAGCGCCAGGAGGGTCCGGTCCACGAGGGCCTGGTCGAGCGCCTCCACCCCCTCCAGCTCGGGGGCGATGATCTCGACCACCTTCCGGACCGCCTTCTCCACCCCCTTGCCGCCGTAGCGACCCGGATCGCCGTCGCGGAGCTCGACCGCCTCGCGCGCCCCCGTGGAGGCCCCGGAGGGGACCGCCGCCCGGCCACGGGCGCCGCTCTCCAGGAGGACCTCGACCTCGACGGTGGGATTGCCGCGGGAGTCCAGGATCTCCCGGGCCAGGAGCTCCACGATCTCGGACATCGCCTCGGCTAGCGACCTCGGAGGGGGGCCACGGACGTGCTCCTACTGCTTCGGCATCCCCGGGAGCCCGGCCGGCATGGCGAGCTTCTGGAAGCCCGCGGGGACCTCGAACAGCTCGGCTGGCTGGCGGCCCACCTTGATGTTCCGGAGCTCCACCCGCGCCGTCCCCTGCTCGTCCTCCCAGCGGATCGGCAGCTCCCCGAGGTCCTGGGCGAGCCACTGGTAGCCCACGTAGGTCTCGTCCTTCCCGGTCACCGTGACCTTGTACTTCTTCGTGGGATGGCCGCTCACCGTCTCGCTCCCGACGAGCCGGCGCTCGATCTTCTGGGTCGGATCGCGCCCCGAGAGGGCGTCCTCGGGCCGCTCCGGGATCGGCATCTCGACGTACATCCGCTCCTCCGGCATGAGCATCCAGAACACCCGCTTGTCCAAGCGGGCGATCATGACCTGCCGCTGCCCCTCCAGGGTCATCTCCAGCCGAGACTTGTCGGGGCTCACGAAGATCTTGCCGTTGAAAACGGCGTGCGCCGCGCCGCCTACGATTGTTTTGTGGAGCTGGAGGCTGCGCCCGTTGGGCTTCGCATGGTCGATCACCGTGTGCGTGTCTGCAAGCTGCCGGCCCGAGATGAGGGCCAAGCCGTCGATTTGCGACATCACGCCTTCGCCGTTCAATGCGACGTTCAAGTCGTAGCGCGAAAGCCGCGCGCCGAGCGTGAGGCCCTGGCCCGGGAGGCCTCGAGGCCCAGGAGGTCCGGGAAGGTCGCCTTCTTCTTCCGCCGGTCGCTCCCCGCGGTCTTGCCCAGGGCCTCGAGGCTCCCCTCGACGTCCAGGATGTCATCCACGATCTGGAAGGCGAGCCCGAGCCGCTCCCCGTAGGCCGTGAGGGCGGCCAGCGGCGCGGGCGCCGCCCCGGCCAGGAGGGCGCCGGTCCGGATCGCGGCCCGGATCAGGGCCCCGGTCTTCCGCGTGTGGATCTCCTCGAGGACCTCGGCCTCCACGGCCCGTCCTTCGGACTGGATGTCCACGACCTGCCCGCCGATCATCCCCGCGGTCCCGGCGGCCTCGGTGATCTCGGCGAGCACCCGCGGGAGGATCGCCGGGTCGAGCCGGCCGTCGCGGAAGGTCTCGGCCACGAGGCGGAAGGCCAGGGTCAGCAGGGCGTCGCCCGCTAGGATGGCGATCGCCTCGCCGAAGACCTTGTGGCTGGTGGGGCGGCCCCGGCGATAGTCGTCGTCGTCCATGGCGGGGAGGTCGTCGTGGATGAGGGAGTAGGTATGGATCAGCTCGAAGGCGCAGGCGGTGGGGAGGACGTCGTCGAGCCGGCCGCCCGCGACCTCCGCCCCGGCGAGGACCAGGATGGGCCGGAGGCGCTTGCCGCCCGCGAGGACGCTGTAGCGCATCGCCTCGTGGATGGTGGGGGGGGAGGTCTCGGCGGGCGGGAGGAAGCGGGCCAGGGCCTCGTCCACCACCCGGCGCCGCTCCGCGAGGTAGGCGGGGAGATCGACTCTCACGCCTCCCGCTCCTCCTCCCACCCGAACGGCTGGGGGCGGAGCAGGCCGCTCTCGTCGCGGGTGAGGACCTCGATCCGGCGCTCGACCGCCTCCAGGCACTGGCCGCAGTAGCGGACGAGGGCGATCCCCTCCTCGAAGGCCTTCAGGGACTCGTCCAGGGAGAGGGTCCCGGCCTCCAGCGTCGCCACGAGCTGCTCGAGACGGGCCAGGGCCTCCTCGAACTTCGGGAAGTCGGGCTCGGGGGCGCCGCCGGGCTCAGGCATCGGCCTGTCCATCGGGCTCACGGACCTCCTCGACCCGGCACCCCAGCTCCCCTTCCGACAGCCTGACCCGCACCCGCTCCCCGGGGCCGACCTGGCGGGCGCGGACGACGAGCTCGCCCGAGGGCAGGGTGCAGAGGCTGTAGCCCCGGGCCAGCACCGCCAGGGGGCTCAGGCCCTCGAGCCGCGCCGCGAGCGCCCCGATGGCCCCGCGCCGCCCCTCGAGCGACCCGCTCGCCGCGCGCCCAAGCCGGCGATGGAGCTGGTCGAGCACCTTCGCACCATGAGCCATGTTAGCCAACGGCACCCCGGGTCGCAAAGCATTTTTGGCCCGGAGATAGCGCTGGCGGGCCGAGCGATGGCCCAGGGCGAACCCGCGGCGGAGCCGGGCGGCCAGCTCGTCGAGGCGGCGCTCGGCCTCCCGGAGCGGCCGGCCGGGGTCGGTGAGGACCCGACGCCGGGCCAGCTCATCCAGCCGCTCGCCGAGCCGCCGGACCCGCTGGTCGAGGGCCCGCCGGAGCCTGGCGGCCAGGTCGGCGAGGCGCGCGAGCAGCGCCGCCTTCTCCTGGACCACCAGCTCCGCGGCCCCGGACGGGGTGGGGGCCCGGAGGTCGGCGACGAAGTCGGCGATGGTCACGTCGGTCTCATGGCCGACCGCGGAGACGACCGGGATCTTGGAGGCGGCGATCGCCCGGGCCACCGCCTCCTCGTTGAAGGCCCAGAGATCCTCCAGCGAGCCGCCGCCCCGGGCCAGGACGAGGACGTCGAGCCCGCCCAGCCGGTTCAGCTCCTGGACCCCCTGGACGATCTCGCCGGCGGCCTCGGCGCCCTGGACCCGCACCGGGTAGATGAGGACGTGGACGTTGGCGAACCGCCGCCGGACGATCTGGAGGAAGTCCCGGACCGCGGCCCCCGTGGGGGAGGTGATCAGGCCGATCCGGCGCGAGAGGCGGGGGAGGGGGCGCTTTCTGGCCGGGTCGAACAGCCCCTCGGCGGCCAGGCGGGCCTTGAGCTGCTCGAAGGCGAGCTGGAGCGCGCCGAGCCCCTTGGGCTCCAGGATCTCGCAGACGAGCTGGTAGTCGCCCTTGGGGCCGTAGACCTCGAGCCCCCCGAAGGCGAGGACATGGAGGCCGTCCTGGGGCTCGAACCGGAGCCGCCGGAGGCGGTTCCGGAACAGGACCGCCCGGATCTGGGCGTTCTCGTCCTTCAGGGTGAAGTAGACGTGCCCCGAGCCGGGGGCCCGGAGGTTCGAGATCTCCCCCTCCACCCAGAGCCCGCCGAAGGCGGACTCGAGGCGCTCCTGGATCTGCCGGGTCAGCTCGGAGACGGTGAGGACCCGTCGCCCGGGCTCGGGGAGGGACATCCTAGGCCAGCCCGGCCTGGCGCGTGGCCGCCAGCAGGGTGTTCCGCATCAGCATCGCCACCGTCATGGGGCCCACCCCCCCGGGGACCGGCGTGAGGGCGGAGGCCCGCTGGCTGACGGAGTCGAACTCCACGTCCCCGACCAGCTTCCCGGAGGAGAGCCGATTGATCCCCACGTCGATCACGACCGCGTCGGGGCGGACCATCTCGCCCGTGATGACCTGCGGGCGTCCGGCGGCCACGGCCAGCAGCTCGGCCCGGCGGGTGTGCGCGGCGAGGTCGCGGGTGCGGGTGTGGCAGATCGCCACGGTCGCGTGCCGGGCCAGGAGGAGGTGGGCGAGGGGCTTCCCCACGATCCGCGAGCGGCCGACCACCACCGCCTCCATCCCCTTCAGCTCGATCCCGTAGTGGTCGAGGAGCTCCATCACGCCGGCGGGGGTGCACGGGACGACGGTGGGGGAGCCGGCCAGGAGGCGGCCGAGGTTGTAGGGGTGGAAGCCGTCCACGTCCTTGGCCGGGTCCATGGCGTCCAGGACCCGCCCCTCGTCGAGGCCGGCCGGCAAGGGGAGCTGGAGGAGGATGCCGTGGACGCCCCGGTCGGCGTTCAGCTCCCGGATCAGGGCGAGCAGGTCGGCCTCGCCGAGCCCCTGGGGGTAGAGGTGGTCGCGCGCGGCGATCCCCACCTCCTGGCAGGCGGCGCGCTTCCGCCCGACGTAGATCTTGGAGGCCGGGTCCTCGCCGACCAGGACGACGGCGAGGGTCGGGGTGACCCCCCGCGCCCTCGCGGCCTCCACCTCGGCCTTGACGGTCCCCAGCACCCGGGCGGCGACCGCCTTGCCGTCAAACACCTGCGCCATCCCCGCTCCCCCTCAGGCCGACCACCGGCCGAAAAAAAGGGGGGCCGTGCCCCCTGCCCCTCGCGGCATCGGCCGGCCTCAGGCGACGGGCAGGTCCACCTGGAGCCGGCGAATCTCGAGGGCCCGCCCGGTCTCGGGATCCACCCGCACCACCGCGCCCTGGAGGCGGGTCGGCCCCCTGGCCGGCTCGAAGCGCGCGGGCATCTGCGAGACGAACCGCTGGATGGCGATCTCCTTGGCGATCCCGATGACCGAGTCCACGGGGCCCGTCAGGCCGAGATCGGTGCAGTAGGCGGTCCCGGCGGGCAGGATGCGCTCGTCGGCGGTCTGGACGTGGCTGTGAGTCCCGAGGACCGCCGAGGCCCGGCCGTCGAGGTACCAGCCCATGGCCTGCTTCTCTGAGGTAGCCTCCCCGTGCATGTCCACGACGATCACCGGGGTCTCCTCCCGGAGGCGGGGGAGCTCCTCGTCCGCCTTCCGGAACGGGCAGTCCAGGGTCGGCATGAAGATCCGCCCCATGAGGTTCAGCACCCCCACCTTGTGGGCGCCGGCCTTCAGCACCACGGCCCCGACCCCGGGGGTGCCGGGCGGATAGTTGGCGGGCCGTAGGAGGCAGTTCTCCTTGGTGATGAACTCCACGATCTCCTTCTTGTCCCAGATGTGGTTCCCCGAGGTGAGGACGTCCACGCCGCCGTCCAAGAGGGCCCGGGCGATCGGGGGCGTCACGCCCGCGCCGCCGGCGGCGTTCTCGACGTTGGCGATGGTGAAGTCCACGTCGTACTCGGCCTTGAGCTGGGGCAGGAGGCCGAAGACCGCCTTCCGCCCCGGCTCGCCGAAGACGTCGCCGATCATGAGGAGGGTCAGACGGCTCACCGGGCGTACTCCACCGCCCGCGTCTCCCGGATCACCGTCACCTTGATGTGACCGGGGTACTGCATCTCGCCCTGGATGCGCTTGGAGATCTCCTTGGCGAGCTGATGGGTCTCGAGGTCCGAGACCAGGTCGGACTTGGCGATGATCCGGAGCTCCCGCCCCGCCTGGATGGCGTAGGCCGCGTCCACCCCCTTGAAGGAGCGGGCGATCTCCTCCATCTTGGACACCCGCTTGATGTAGCTCTCCAGCACGTCGCGCCGGGCGCCGGGGCGCGCCGCCGAGATCCCGTCGGCGGCCTCGACCAGGATGGCCTCCACCGTCTCGGGCTCGGCGTTGTCGTGGCCGGCCAGGATGGTGTTGAGCACGGCCTTGGGCTCGCTGTACTTGGTCAGGACCTCCACGGACAGCTCGACGTGGGTCCCCTCCTGCTCGTGGGTCAGGGCCTTGCCGATGTCGTGGAGGAGCCCGCAGCGCTTGGCGAGCTTGACGTCGGCCCCGACCTCGGCCGCCATCATCCCGGCCAGCCAGGCCACCTCCTTACTGTGCTGGAGGCAGTTCTGGCCGTAGGAGGTCCGGTACTTGAGCCGCCCGACCAGCTTGACCAGCTCGGGGTGGAACCCGTGGACCCCGACCTCGAAGCAGGCCTTCTCCCCCTCCTCCTTGAGCATCTGGTCCACGTCCTTCTTGACCTTCTCCACCACCTCCTCGATCCGGGCGGGGTGGATGCGCCCGTCGGCGATCAGCCGCTGCAGGGCCAGCCGCGCGACCTCCCGCCGCAGCGGATCGTAGGCCGAGATGATGACCGCCTCGGGGGTATCGTCCACGATGAGGTCCACCCCCGTGGCCAGCTCCAGGGCGCGGATGTTGCGGCCCTCGCGGCCGATGATGCGCCCCTTCATGTCGTCCGAGGGCAGGTCCACGATGGAGACCGCCGTCTCCACGCAGTAGTCGGGGGCGAGGCGCTGGATGGAGGTCGCCAGGACCTCCCGCGCCTTCCGCTCGGCGCTCTCGCGGGCCTCCTCCTCGAGGCGCATCCCGAGGAGGACCGCCTCGCGCCGGGCCTCCTCCTCCATCTGGGCGAGGAGCTGCCGCTTGGCCTCCTCGGCGGTCATCCCGGCGGTCCGCTCCAGCTGGCGACGCTGCTCCTCCAGGAGCCCCTGGTAGCGCGCCTCCAGCTCCGCCGCCGTCTTCTGCCTGGTCTCGAGCTCCCGCTCCCGCGCCTGGTACTCCCTATCCCGTCGGTCCAGCTGGTCCAGACGCCGGGTGACCTGCTCCTCCTTCTGGAGGAGCCTCCGCTCGATGGCCTGGATCTCCTTCTGACGCTCCCGGATCTCCTTCTCGAGGTCCGTCCGGGCCTTGAGCACCAGCTCCTTGGCCTCGATGGAGGCGTCCCGCCGCTTGACCTCGGCCTCGCGGCCCGCCTCCTCGAGGATCCGCCGGGCCTGATCCTTGGTCGCCCCGATCTGCCGGGCGATCAGCTGCCTACCGATCCATACCCCCCCCACCAGGGAGAAGGCGCCTACAACCACCACGATCAACACCACCACGATCGTATCCAGGGTCGTCACCTCCCCTCACCCTCTGCCAGGGAGACCCCGTGCACGCCTGGGTCGGAGTAAGTTGTGAATCCGTCGGCCACATGGCTCGCAGTTGGAAACGCAATTGGAAACGGTTGAATTCAAATCAGTTTAGGGCAATAAGGACAGGGTGTCAAGAAAGGAAAATCCCCAAAAAGAAGGGCGGGGAGCCTTTCTCCCCGCCCCGCCAAATTCCCCGCCGCTACCGTGTGCCCCGGCGTTTTCGAACCTGGATGATCCAGGTGGGCGCTATGTAGGAGGGCTTTAGGCTTCCCCTTCTAGGAGGGGCCTGCACACCACCCTCGCACTCAAGCCCCCTTGTCGTTTCGATTGAGGCTCGAAACTTACCCTGACATCACGCGTAGCCGCAGGGAAGCTCGATCCCGAACCTCCACCCCTATTAAGCCACGACCGGCCGACCCGTCAAGGAAAAAAACGGTACGTCCGAGCCCCCGCGCGGGAGGCGTCGGCCCCGAGCGGAACGTTAAGCGGAGCGGCGCGGGTCCCCGCGAAGAAAAACGCCTCAGCCGCTCACCGTCCGCTCCAGGAGGGCGATGAGGGCGTCCACCCGCCCCGCCACCTGGTCCTGATCCTCGCGGGCGCGGAAGAGCTCGTCCACGATGTGCAGGCCGGCCAGGACCGACAGGCGCATCGGTTCCTTCACCCCGGCCCCCCGGCGCAGCTCCTGGATCTTCCCCTCCAGCGTTGCCCCAGGATCTCGATCTCGGCCCGTCCCGCGTCCATGGTCACACCCCCAGCCGCTCGATCTCTTTGAGGATCCCCTCGACCTGGGCCAAGAGCTCCTCCCGCTCCTTGAGGAGGCGGCGGTGGTCCGCCTCCAGCTGGGCGAGGCCGGCGAGCCGCGCCCGGAGCTCCCCGAGTTCGCGCCCCTGGGCCTCCAGCTGCTGGAGGAGCTCGGCGTTCTCGCGCTCGAGCCGGGCCCGCTCCCCCCGCAGGGTCTCGATCAGCTCGACGGCCCGCTGGACGTGCTGCTCCAGGAGCCCCAGGCGCTCCAGCGGGGTCGCCATCATCCTGCCTCCCCCTCGAGGCCGCGGATCTCGGCGCCGAGGCGCCGCCGGAGCCGCGCGATCACCTCGTCGTGGAGGGCGTTGACCTCGGCGTCAGTGAGGGTGCGGTCCTCGGCCTGGTAGAGGATCGAGTAGGCAAGGCTCCGGAGGCCCGGCCCGACCTGCTCGCCCGCGTAGACGTCGAAGAGCTGGACCGTGCGGATCCACGGGCTCTCGGTCTCCCGGATCACCCGGACCACCTCCGCGGCGGGGACCTCGGCCGGGAGCACGACCGCCAGGTCCCGCGTGACCCCGGGATGGCGCGGCAGGGAGCGGTGACGCGGGGGGCGAGCGGGGACGGCCTCGAGCCGGTCGAAGGAGAGCTCGGCGACGTAGACCGGCCCGGGAACGTCGTAGACCTCGGCCAGCCGCGGGGCCAGCTCGCCGAAGGCGCCCACCCGGCTCCCCCCGACCGTGGCGAAGGCCCCGCGCCCCGCCTCGAGGTAGGGGAGCTCCGCGGCCTCGACCTCGACCCCGCCGCGGCCGAGGGCCTCGACCACGGTCTCGACTACCCCCTTCACGTCGAAGAGGTCCAGGCGGGCCTTGTCGGCGTGCCAGCTCCTCGGTCCCCGGAGCCCCGCCATCACGACCCCGAGCCGCGTCTCCTCCCGCGCCAGCTCGCCGGCGCCCCCGGCCTCGAAGACCCGCCCCACCTCGAAGAGCTGGACGTCCCCGAGCTGGCGGCGGACGTTCAGGGCCAGGGCCTCCAGGAGGCCGGGGAGGAGGGTGGGGCGGAGGACGGAGCGGTCCGACGAGAGCGGATTCCGGAGGGTGAGGACCCGGGGATCGGCGGGGTCGCACCCCAGGGCCGGGAGGTGAGCCGGGTTGATCAGGCTGTAGGTGATCGCCTCGCGGAGCCCGCGCCCGACCAGCGCCTGGCGGACGGTCGCCTCGAGGGCCAGGTGGCGGGGCCGGCGGGTCGGCCGGAGCGGACCCGCCGGCAGAGTCGCGGGGACCCGGTCGTAGCCCCAGATGCGGACGACCTCCTCGACCAGGTCGTCCTCGACGGCGAGGTCGCGCCGGTGGCTCGGCACGACGATCTGGAGCCGCTCGCCCTGCTCCTCCACGGTGAGCCCGAGGCCCTGGAGGATCTGGATCACGGTCGGGCGCGGCGGGGAGATCCCGGCGACTCGCTCGATCCGCTCGAGGCGGAGCGGCACCCGCACCGGGGGGCGCGGGCTCGGGTAGGCGTCGAGGACCCCTCGAGCGAGCGCGCCGCCGCCGAGGTCGGCCAGGAGCTGGGCGGCCCGGTCCAGGGCGTCCCTGAGCCCCTCGATGTCGGCGCCACGCTCGAAGCGGTAGGAGGCCTCGGTGGCCAGGCCGAGGGCCTTGGCCGTCCGGCGGATCGAGGCGGGGAGGAACCAGGCGCTCTCCAGGAGGACCGTCCGGGTGCTCAGCGTGACCTCGGTGTTCGCCCCGCCCATGACCCCGGCGAGCCCGACCGCCCGCTCGGCGTCGGCGATGACCAGCACGGTCTCGGCCAGGGTGCGGCTCTGGCCGTCCAGGGTGACCAGGAGCTCGCCGGGCCGGGCCCGCCGCACCACGATCCGCCGCCCGGTGAGGGTCTCGTGGTCGAAGGCATGGAGGGGGTGGCCGAGCTCCCAGAGGACGTAGTTCGTCACGTCCACGAGGTTGTTGATCGGCCGGAGCCCGACCGAGCGCAGGCGCTGGGCGAGCCACGAGGGCGAGGGCCCGACGGTGAGGCCGGTGATCAGCCGGGCCGTGTACCGGGGACAGAGGTCGGGGGCCTCCACCGTCACCGAGGCCAGCGCCGCCGCCTCCTGGTCCCCCTCCTTGACGGCGATGAGCGGCAGCCGGAAGGGGGCGTCGGTGAGGGCGGCGACCTCGCGGGCCACGCCGACCACCGAGAGGCAGTCCGGGCGGTTCGGGGTGACTTCGACCTCGAGGATCGAGTCGTCGAGCCCGAGGCAGGCGACGAGGTCCGCGCCGGGCTCGGCGTCGTCGGCGAGGAGCAGGATCCCGGCCGCCTCCTCCCCGATCCCCAGCTCCGCCTCGGAGCAGAGCATCCCCTGGGAGGCGGTCCCCTTGATGACGGCCGTCTCGATCCGGCGTCCGTCAGGGAGGCGGGCGCCGGGAGGGGCGAAGGCGACCCGGGCGCCCGGCCGGACGTTGGGCGCCCCGCAGACGACGCTGAACTGCTCGCGGCCGGTGCGGACCCGGCAGAGGGTCAGGGGCGGGCCGGCCGGGTGCGGCGCCACCTCGGTCAGCTCGCCGACCACGACCCCGTGGAGCCCGGTCACCACCGGGGCGATGCCCGCGACCTCGATCCCCGCCATGGTGAGGCGGTCGGCGACCTCCGGGGGAGGGAGGGCGGTCTCCACGAACTCGCAGAGCCAGCGGTAGCTGATCTTCATCGGGGCGCGGCCGGGACCGCGGCACTCATCAGAACTGGTTGAGGAAGCGGAGGTCGTTCTCGAAGAAGAGCCGGATGTCGTCGATCCCGTACTTGAGCATGGCGATCCGCTCCACCCCCATCCCGAAGGCGAACCCCGTCACCCCCTCCGGGTCGTAGCCGACGGTCCGGAGCACCTGGGGGTGGACCATCCCCGAGCCCAGGATCTCGAGC
>JACPHL010000214.1 GCA_016188625.1 Candidatus Rokuibacteriota bacterium
GCACGGCGACCACAACAACGCCGCCCTCATCCGAGGGCATCCCGTGGTCCTGCGCGGGCTCACCGAAGGCGGGAGGGACTGGAATCCGATCCGCTACCAACATAAAGACGTGAGCCTCGTCTCCGTACCCGTCTACCACGACGAGCAGCAGGGCCGCCTGCGCGGCAAGAACACCATGATCGCCGTCGAGCTGGGCGGGCTTCGTGTCGCGCACCTCTCCGACATGGGGCATCTCCCGACGGAGGCGCAATATCAGGCGCTCGGGCGGGTCGAGGTCCTCTTGGTCCCGGTCGGTGGACACTTCTCCATCGACGGCCGCCAGGCGAGGGAGATCGTCGAGCGGCTCAGGCCCCGCATCGCCATCCCCATCCACTCCAAGACCGCCGCCACGGCGACCTGGCCCATCGAGGACGAGCGCGCGTTCGTCGAGGGTTATCCCCGGGTCAGGCGCCTGGGAGGCCCCCGCGTCACCCTCGCGCTCACGGCGCTGCCGTCCCCTCACGGAGATCTGGGTGCTCGAGCCACCGAGGTAGGGCGCGGGGATCGGGGGTACTCCGCCGGACGCGCCGTCCTCCATCTCCTCGCCCCCTCACGAAAAAATCCTTCTCCGGCCCCCGGCGCCTCGGTATAATTGGGTCCGATGCCTGCCCGAGCCGTCTTCATGGACCTGTCCGGCACGATCTCCGACGAGGTCGGCTTCGTCAACCACCTGAGCCGCTTCCGGCTGCTCCCCCGGGCCGCCGAGGCGATCCGGCTGGTCAACGACGCCGGCTGGACGGCCGTCGTCGCCACCAACCAGAGCGGGATCGCTAGGGGCTACTTCCCCCCCGCGCTGCTCGATGAGGTCTACGCGGAGCTCCGGCGCCAGCTCGTCGCGGGCGGGGCGCGGCTCGACCGGATCTTGCATTGCCCCCACCACCCCACCGAGGGGCTCCCGCCCTACCGGTGCGAGTGCGACTGCCGGAAGCCCAGGCCCGGCATGCTCAAGCAGGCGGCCCAGGAGCTGGGTCTCGACCTCGCGCGCTCCTTCATGGTCGGGGACAAGATCATCGACGTCGAGGCCGGCCACCGGGCCGGGACCCGCGGGGTCCTCGTCCTCACCGGCTACGGCCGGGGCGAGGTCACTTACACCCGCGCCTCCTGGCCGACCCAGCCGGACCACATCGCCGAGGATCTCCTCGAGGCGGTCCGGTGGATCCTCGCCGAGGGCGGGCGGGACTGAGCCATGCCGGCCGACCTCGCCGGGGTCGTGGAGCGCTTCCAGGGCCGGACCGTCCTGGTCCTCGGGGACCTGGTGGCCGACGAGTACGTCTACGGGAAGCCTTCCCGGATCTCGCGCGAGGCGCCGGTCCTCATCCTCCGCTACCTCCACCGGGAGATCCGTCCGGGCGGGGCCGCCAACGCCTGCCATAACCTCCACACCCTCGGCGCCCGCGCGATCCCGCTCGGGGTGGTCGGGGACGACGAGGCCGGGGCGCGGCTGCTCGAGTTCTTCGGGGAGCAGGGGATCCCCCGGGACGGGGTCGTCCCGCTCCCGGGGCGCGCGACGCCGGTCAAGACGCGGATCATGGCCGGCGGCTACCAGGCCACCCGCCAGCAGGTGGTGCGAGTGGACCGGGAGCCCGAAGGCCCGCCCCCGCCGCCGGCTGAGGCGCGGCTCGGCGAGGTCCTGGCGGCCTACGCCCCTCGGGCGGACGCCCTCATCCTCTCCGACTACGGCTACGGGACCATCACCCCCCGGCTCCTCGAGGCGGTGACGGCCCTGGCGGCCCGGACCGGGCTCATGGTGACGGCCGACTCCCGCTACGACCTCCTCCGCTACCGGGGGGTGACCGCCGCCACCCCCAACGAGCCCGAGGTCGAGCAGCTCCTCGGGGTCGCCCTGGACGGGGACAAGGCGCTGGAGCAGGCCGGGTGGGGGCTCTTGGAGCGCCTCGGGAGCCGTCTCCTCCTCATCACGCGAGGGTCGAAGGGGATGATCCTCTTCGAGCGGGAAGGACGGTGTGCCTTCCTCCCGATCTACGGGGACGACCAGATCGCCGACGTCACGGGCGCCGGGGACACGGTCATCAGCGCTTTCACCCTGGCGCTCGTGGGCGGGGCCGCGCCGCTCCAGGCGGCGCGCCTCTCCAACATCGCCGGCGGGCTCGTGGTCATGAAGCGGGGGACGGCCCCGGTGACCCGGGCCGAGCTCCTCTCCGCCATCGCGCGCGATGTCCAAGATGGTCAGCCTTGAGGAGGCCCGCGCCCTCGCCGAGGCCGCCCGGGCCGAGGGCAAGCGCCTGGTGCTGGCCAACGGCTGCTTCGACCTCCTCCACGTCGGGCACGTCCGCTACCTGGCCGGGGCCAAGGCCCTCGGGGATCTCCTCGTGGTCGGGGTCAACTCCGACGCGGCGGTGGCGCGGCTGAAGGGCCCGGGCCGTCCCATCGTCGGCGAGGCCGAGCGGGCCGAGATCGTCGGCGCCCTGGGCTGCGTGGACCACGTGGTGATCTTCGACGAGCTGACCGCGGACCGCCTCGTCGAGATCCTGCGGCCCGCGGTTCACGCCAAGGGGACGGACTACACCCCGGGGACGATCCCCGAGCGGGCCACGGTCCACGCGGCGGGCGGGAAGGTCGCCGTCACGGGCGATCCCAAAGGCCACTCCACCCGGGACCTCATCGCCATCATCCTGGCGCGCTTCGGTCAGGGATGCGGATCGCCATCGTCAAGCTGAGCTCGCTCGGGGACGTCGTCCACACCCTCCCGGTCCTCCACGCCCTCCGCCGCCACCTCCCCGACGCGCACCTCGGCTGGATCGTCGAGAGGCGCGAGCAGGCGATCCTGGAGGGGCACCCGGAGCTGGACGAGCTCATCCCGGTGGATACCCGCCTCTGGCGGCGGGAGTTCCGCCGGCCGCGCGGGGCCCGCACCGTCTTCGTCAAGGTCCGCGGCCTCGTCCGGCGCCTGGCCGCCTCGGGCTTCGACGCGGCCCTGGACCTCCAGGGGCTCTGGAAGAGCGGGATCATCACGGCCCTGACGCGGGCGCCGCTCCGGATCGGGTTCGCCGCGGGGTTCTGCCGTGAGCGGGCGAGCGCGCTGTTCACCAACCGGCGGGTCCGCCCTCCCGACCCGGCCGCCCACGTGGTGGAGCAGAACCTCGCCCTCCTCGCCCCGCTCGGGGTCCCGGTCACCGAGGTCGCCTTCCGCCTCCCGAGCCCGCCCGGGCCCGCGGCGGCCGTCGCCCGCTCCCTCGAGGCCGAAGGCGTCAAGCCGCGCGATCTCCTGGTCGCCCTCAACCCCGGGGCCGGCGGCGACCCCAAGCGCTGGGCGGTCGGGGCGTACCGGCGGGTCGCGGCTGAGCTGGCGGTCCGGTTCGGGGCGCGGGTCCTGCTCCTCTGGGGGCCGGGCGAGGAGCCGCTCGCCCGCGCCATCGCCCACGGGATGGAGCCGCCCCCCCTGATCCCGCCGCCGACCTCGATCCCCGAGCTGGTGGCGCTCCTCGGCCGCGCCGCGCTCGTGGTGGGCGGGGACACGGGCCCGATCCACATCGCGGCGGCCCTCGGGGTCCCCACCCTCGGCCTGTACGGCCCGACCAGCGGGCGCCGGAACGGCCCCTACGGCGCGCGGACCCTGACGATCCAGAGCCCGACCGGGCGCATGGAGGGGATCTCGGTCGAGGCGGTGGTGGCGGGCGCCGCGGCCCTCCTCCGGAGGGCGGGTGCGTGAACTGCCTCGTCACCGGCGCCGCCGGTTTCATCGGCTCCCACCTCGTCGAGGCGCTCCTGGGCGAGGGGCACCGGGTGATCGGGGTGGATTGCTTCAGCGACTTCTACGCCCCGGGCCTCAAGGAGGCCAACCTCGCGGCGGTCCTCGGGCACCCGCGCTTTACCCTCCACCGCCGCGACCTCCTGGAGCTCGACCTCCCGGCGCTGCTCGGGGAGGCGGAGGTGGTCTTCCACCTGGCGGCCCAGGCCGGGGTCCGCTCGAGCTGGGGGCGCGAGTTCTCCGTCTACACGCACCAGAACGTCCTGGCGACGCAGCGGCTCCTCGAGGCCGCGCGGGGGCGGCCGCTCCGGAAGTTCGTCTTCGCCTCCTCCTCCGCGGTCTACGGCGACTCCGAGCTCCCCATGCGCGAGGAGAGCCCCACGCGCCCGCTGTCGCCCTACGGGGTCACCAAGCTGGCGGCTGAGCACCTCTGCCGGCTCTACTGGGTGGCCCACGGGGTCCCCGTCCTCTCCCTCCGCTACTTCACCGTCTTCGGGCCGCGCCAGCGGCCGGACATGGCCTTCCACCGCTTCCTCCGGGCCCTCCTGGACGGGCGGCCGATCACGCTCTACGGCGACGGCCGGCAGACGCGCGACTTCACCTACGTCTCGGACATCGTGGAGGCGACCCGCCGGGCGGCCTGGGGCGAGGCCGTGGGGGAGCTCGTCAACGTCGCGGGCGGCGCCCGGGTCGAGCTGCTCGCCGTGATCCGCGAGCTCGAGGCCCTGACCGGGCGGCGGGCCGCGATCGAGACGCGGCCGGCCCCGGCCGGGGAGATGCCCCACACCTACGCCGACATCGCCAAGGCGCGGGGCCTCCTGGGCTACGAGCCGAAGATGGGGCTCCTCGATGGTCTGCGGGAGGAGCTGGCCTGGCTGGAGGCGCTCCGGGCGCAGGGCGGGGTCCCCGATGCGTAACCGGCTCTCGGTCGCCGTCATCGCCCTGAACGAGGAGGAGCGGCTCCGGGCCTGTCTCGAGAGCGTGGCCTGGGCGGACGAGATCGTCGTGGTGGACGCGGGGTCGAGCGACAAGACGGCCGAGATCGCCCGGGAGTTCACCGACCGCGTCCTCTTCCACCCCTGGGAGGGGTACGCCGCCCAGAAGAACTACGCCCTGGCCCAGAGCCGCCACCCCTGGCTCCTCTCCCTGGACGCCGACGAGCTGGTCTCCCCGGCGCTCCGCGCCGAGATCGAGGAGGTGCTCGAGCGGGACGGGCCGGCCGACGGCTACCAGATCCCCCGCCAGAACATCTTCCTCGGGCGCGCCGTCCGCCACGGGACCCTGTACCCGGACTACCAGCTCCGCCTCTTCCGCCGCGGCCTCGGGGCCTTCGTGCCGACCAGCGTCCACGAGTCCGTCCGGGTCGAGGGCCGGACGGCGCGCCTCGCCGCCCCGCTGATCCACGAGAGCTACCGGAGCCTGGATGAGTTCGTGACCCGGGCCAACCGCTACTCGACCCTCGCGGCGCGCGAGCTCGGCGCCCAGGGGCGGGGAGGGGGGTGGACCGATCTCCTGCTCCGCCCGGCCTGGCGGTTCTTCTCCATGTACATTCTCCATCAGGGCTTCCTGGACGGCTGGCGGGGGCTCCTCCTGGCGATCCTCTATGCCTACTACGTCTTCCTGCGGGCGGCCAAGGTCCGGGAGGCCTCCCTCCAGGACCCGGAGCCCGGCGGGGTAGTCCAGTGAGCCGAGCGGTCGCGATCATCCCGGCGCGCTACGCCTCCACGCGCTTCCCGGGGAAGGTCCTGGCGGAGGTCGCGGGGAAGCCGTTGCTCCAGCACGTCTGGGAGCGCGCCCGGATGCTCCGGACGGCGGAGGCGGTCCTGATCGCCACCGACGACGAGCGGATCGCCCGAGCGGCGCGGGGGTTCGGCGCCGAGGCGGTCCTGACCCGGGACGATCACCCGAGCGGGACCGATCGGGTCGCCGAGGTGGCCCGCTCGCTCGCGGCCGAACTGGTCGTCAACCTCCAGGGGGACGAGCCGGGCTTCGACGGGAAGGCGGTGGACGAGCTGGTGGATCTCCTGGCCGCCTCCCCCGGGGTCCCCATGGGGACCCTGGCCCACCCGATCGGCGAGCCGGCCGAGCTCGCCGACCCCAACGCCGTGAAGGTGGTGGTGGACCTGGACGGCCGGGCCCTCTACTTCTCCAGGGCGCCGATCCCAGCGCGGCGCCAGGGCGCGGGGCAGGCGCTCCGGCACATCGGGATCTACGTCTTCCGGCGGGCGTTCCTCCTGGAGTTCGCGGCCTGGCCGCCGACCCCGCTGGAGCAGGCCGAGGGGCTCGAGCAGCTCCGGGCCCTCGAGCACGGCCGGCCGATCCGCGTCCTCGTCACCCCGCACCCCTCGGTCGGGGTGGACACCCCGGCGGACCTCGAGCGCCTCCGCCGGCTCCTGGCGGCGGGATGAGACACCCGCCTTTCGCTGTCGCCACCCATCCGCGGCCCCGGGCGGTGGGGGGGCTTGGGGGCGGAGCGACGCCGCTCCCCCCCAAGGTGGACCAGTGAGCCACCCGCCCCGTCTCCGCGTCCTGTCGGGGATGCGCCCGACCGGTCGGCTCCACCTGGGGAACCTCCTCGGGGCCCTGGACAACTGGGTCCGCCTCCAGGAGGAGCACGACTGCTTCTTCTTCGTGGCGGACTGGCACGCCCTGACCACCGAGTACCCGCCCCGCGGCGAGCTCCAGGCCAACACCCGGGAGATGGTGGCCGACTGGCTCGGGGCCGGCCTCGACCCCGAGCGGAGCACGCTCTTCGTCCAGTCGCTGGTCCCGGAGCATGCCGAGCTCCACCTCCTCTTCTCCATGGTGACCCCCGTGGCCTGGCTCGAGCGGGTCCCGACCTACAAGGAGATGGTCGAGCAGCTCAAGCTGGAGTCCCCCTCCTACGGGCTCCTCGGCTATCCGCTTCTCCAGGCCGCGGACATCCTGATCTATAAGGCCCAGGCGGTCCCGGTCGGGGTGGACCAGGTCCCGCACATCGAGCTGACCCGGGAGATCGCCCGGCGTTTCAACCACCTCTTCGGCCCCGTCTTCCCCGAGCCCGAGCCCCGGCTCACCGAGATCCCCAAGGTCCCCGGGACCGACGGGCGGAAGATGTCCAAGAGCTACGACAACTGCATCTACCTGGCCGACCCGCCCGAGGTGATCACCCCCAGGATCAAGACGATGATGACCGACCCGGCCCGCAAGCGCCGGCAGGACCCCGGCAACCCCGAGGTCTGCCCGGTCTTCGACCTCCACAAGATCTTCACCCCCGAGGACGACCGGGCCTACTGCGCCACGGGGTGCCGGACCGCGGGGATCGGGTGCCTGGACTGCAAGGGGGTCCTCCTGGAGCACCTCCTCCCGCCGCTCGAGAAGATCCGGGAGCGACGCAGCACCTTCGCCCAGCGGCCGGGGGAGATCGACGAGATCCTGCGCGAAGGGTCGCGGAAGGCGCGCCAGGTGGCCCGGGCGACCCTGGACGAGGCCAAGGCCGCGGTGGGGATCGGATGACGGCCCTCGAGACCCCGTCCGCGCCGCTGACCGTGCGTCTCGAGGAGTTCGAGGGGCCGCTCGACCTCCTCCTCCACCTGGCCCGCACCCAGGAGATCGACCTCGCCCGGCTCCCCATCCGGCGGATCACCGACCAGTACCTGGCCTACCTCGAGGCGGTCGAGTTCCGCCACCTCGAGACGGCGGGCGAGTTCCTGGTCCTGGCCGCGACCCTGATCTACCTCAAGTCGAAGCTCCTGCTCCCCCAGCCCGAGGCCGACGAGGCGGAGGCGCTGGACGAGGAGGCCGAAGCCCTCCGGCGCGAGCTCGAGGCGCGCCTTGCCGCCTACGCCCGGATCAAGGCGCTGGGGGCCTGGCTCGGGGAGCGCGAGGCGCTCCAGGCGCAGGTCTACGTGCGGGCCTGGAGCGGGCTGCCGGAGCCGGACTACCTGCCGCTCGAGGCGGTCAGCCTCTGGGACCTGACCGAGGCCTATCGCCGCTTCCTGGCGCAGCTGGCCGAGGAGGAGCCGGTGCGCGAGGTCGGCCCCGAGCCCCCCTCGCTGCTCGGGCGGATGGCCGAGATCCTCGGCCAGCTCGAGCACTCCTGGTACGTCCTCTTCACGGCCCTCCTGGGGGCGAGCCCCCCGCGGGCCGAGGTGGTCGTGACCCTCCTGGCCCTGCTGGAGCTCGTGCGCCTCCGGCAGATCCGGGCCGTGCAGCGCGAGCCGTTCGGCGAGATCGTCATCGAGCGGGTGCCCCGCGCGGAGGTGCAGGATGGGACCTGAGGCCCTGGCCATCGTCGAGGCCATGCTCTTCGCCTCCGATGCCCCGATCGAGGTCGAGCGGATCCAGGAGGTGCTGGAGGTGAGCCGGGAGGAGGCCCTCGCCGTCGTGAGCGCCCTCCAGGCCCAGTACGACGCCCCGGGGCGCGGCCTGGCCGTCGCGGAGGTCGCCGGGGGGTACCGGATGTGGACCCGGCCCGAGCTCGCCCCCTGGCTCCTCAAGCTCCGGCGGGCCCAGGCCAAGGCCCGCCTCTCGCGGGCGGCCCTGGAGACGCTGGTCATCATCGCCTATCGTCAGCCGCTCGCCCGGCCGGAGATCGAGCAGCTCCGGGGGGTCAACGCCGAAGGGGTCCTCGCCCACCTCCTCGAGCGGCGGCTGATCCGGGTCGTCGGCCGGAAGGAGACCCCCGGTCGGCCGCTGCTCTACGGGACCACCCGGGAGTTCCTCCTCCACTTCGGGCTCCGGGACCTCTCGGAGCTCCCGCCCTTCGAGGCCCCCGCCGAGGGTTCGGCGGCCCCCGCGTCGGCCTCGGAGCCGACCCGCCCCTCCGACGACGGCCAGCCGGAGGGGTGATGGCCGGTGCCCCCGGAGCGGCTGCAGAAGCTCCTGGCTGAGGCGGGGGTCGCCTCCCGTCGCGGGGCCGAGCGCCTCATCCAGGCGGGGCGGGTCCGCGTCAACGGCCGGGTCGTCATCGAGCTGGGGGCGAAGGCCGACCCCGAGCGCGATCGGATCGAGGTGGACGGGCGGCCCCTGCCGCCCGTCGCGCCGCACCGGTATGTCGCCCTCCACAAGCCCGCCGGCTACCTGACCACCCGCGCCGACCCCCGCGGTCGGCCCACGGTCTTCGCCCTCCTCCCCGACCTCGGGGTGCGGCTCCACCCGGTCGGACGCCTGGACGCCGACGCCGAGGGGCTGCTCCTTCTCACCAACGACGGGGCCCTCACCTACCGCCTCACCCACCCGCGATACGGGGTCCAGCGCGTCTACGAGGTCCAGGTCGAGGGCCGCCTCACCGGGGAGGTCCTGCGCGCCCTCCGGGCCGGGGTCCTCCTCGAGGACGGCCCCGCGATCCCCACGGAGGTCCGCCTCCTCGGGCACGCGGGCGGGGGGAGCCGGCTCCGGGTGACGCTGGCCGAGGGGCGCTACCGGGAGGTCAAACGGCTCTTCCGGGCGGTGGGCTCCAGGGTCCGCCGACTCGCGCGCGTCCGCTACGGCCCCATCCGCCTCGGCCGGCTCCCGGCCGGGGCCTGGCGCCCCCTCACCCCGGGCGAGGTCCGGGCCCTGGCGGCCGTCGGGGCGGGAGCCCCGCCCTCGTAAAGGCCTTGCGCGACCCGGCTTGAGCCCGTATAATAGCCGGGCCCAAATTTTCCCTCGGAGTCTCTATGGGTTTGGACGAATGGCGGGCGCGGATCGACGCGATCGATCGCGAGGTCCTCGACCTCCTCAACCAGCGCGCTGACGCCGCTATCCAGGTCGGCCAGATCAAGCAAGAGCAGGGTGCCGAGTGCTATGTCCCGGAGCGCGAGCATGAGCTGCTCGAGCGGCTCCTCCGCCTGAACCCCGGCCCCCTCCCGGCCGAGGCGATCCGCGCCATCTGGCGGGAGATCTTCTCGGCCTCCCTGACCCTCCAGCGTCCCCTCCGCATCGCCTACCTCGGCCCCGAGGCGACCTTCACCCACCAGGCCGCGCTCCTCGGCTTCGGGGCCCTGGCGGAGTACCTGCCCGCGCGGGGCATCCACGAGATCTTCTCGGAGGTGGAGCGGGGGCGGGGGCAGCGGGGGC
>JACPHL010000194.1 GCA_016188625.1 Candidatus Rokuibacteriota bacterium
TCTTTTATACCACAGCGCCCGGGGGACCGCGCGGGCGGCGCTCGACGCAGGGGAGGCCCCGATTTCTTTTGACTCGCCTCCGGCGCCGTGTCAAAATCCGCGCGGAGGGGCGGCCGATGCCGACGGTGAGGGAGACCTTCGAGGCGATGCCGAGCCGCTTCCGGCCCGAGCGCGCCCAGGGGGTGAGCGCCACGATCCAGTATGAGATCACCGGGGAGGGGGGCGGCCGCTGGTACGCCACCATCGCCGACGGCTCCTGCGCCCTCGCCGAGGGGACGGCGCCGTTCCCGACCCTGACCGTGACCATGGCCGCCCAGGACTGGCTCGACCTGACCCAGGGCAAGCTCGCCGGGCAGGCGGACTTCCTGTCGGGGAAGCTCAAGCTCAAGGGCGACATGAGCCTGGCTCTGAGGCTCCCCGGGCTGTTCCTGTCGGGGAAGCTCAAGCTCAAGGGCGACATGAGCCTGGCCCTGAGGCTCCCCGGGCTGTTCGCGCTCTGAGGCGACCGGCGCCCCGATGCCCGATCCGAGAGACCCCGAGGCGGCTCCGAGCGACTACTTCGACTGGACGGCCCGGCTCCTCGACCTCGGCGCCGTCCCCGCCAAGCCCGAAGCGCTCCGGGGGATCCGCGTCCTCGACCTGTCGGTCATCATCTTCGGCCCCGCGACCGCGGACTTCCTGGGCGAGCTGGGGGCCGAGGTGGTCAAGGTCGAGCTGCCGGGCGGCGGGGACGTGACCCGCATCCTCGGCGGCGCGCGGACCTTCTGGAAGAACACGAGCCCCTTCTTCTTCCCCCAGAACCACTCCAAGTACCACGTCGGCATCGATATGCACCGCCCCGAGGGGCAGGCCCTGATCCGGAAGCTCGCGGCCCGCTCCGACATCCTGGTGGAGAACTTCAAGGCCGGGACCCTGGAGACCAAGTTCGGGCTCGGCTACCGGCAGCTCGCCGAGGTCAACCCCCGGCTCATCTATGTCGCCAACACCGGCTTCGGCCAGTGGGGCCCCTTCGCCGAGGGGCGGGCCTCCTACGACGGCCTGGCCCAGGCGGTCTCCGGGCTCACGGCGATCACGGGCTTTCCCGGCGCGCTCCCGACCAAGATCGGGATCTACATCGGGGACTGGATGGGGGCCTGCTTCGCGGCCCTCGGGGTCCTGGCGGCGCTCCACTACCGCGCCCGGACCGGCCGGGGGCAGTTCCTCGAGATGGCCCAGTGCGAGGCGCTCATCCGCGCCATGGACTGGACCTGGGTCCACGCCGGGCTCACCGGCAAGGACCGGCCCCAGACCGGGAACCGCGACCCCGCCTTCTCGCCCTCGGGGGTCTTCCGCTGCCGCGACGGGTCCGTGGCGATCGTCGCGGCGACCGACCGCGAGTTCCAGGGCCTGGCCGCGGCGATGGCAAGGCCCGGGCTCGTGGAGGACCCTCGCTTCGCCACCCCGGAGGCGCGGCACGCGGAGGAGAACGTCCGGGCCCTCGAGGCGCTGATCGCGGCCTGGTGCCGCGACAGGACGCGCGCCGAGGTCGAGGCCCTGGGTCGGGAGCATGGCTTCGCAGCGGCTAGGGTCATGACCGCCGGGGACCACTTCGAGGACCCCCACTTCCGCGCGCGCGGGGCGGTGTGGGAGCTGGAGGACCCCGTCTATGGCCACCTCACCGACTACGGCCCGGCCCCGAAGCTCTCCCGGACGCCGGCCCGCTACAAGTGGGTCGGGCCGCCGGTCGGGATGCACAACGACTACGTCTTCGCCCGGGTCCTCGGGCTCGCGGCCGAGGAGATCCGCGCCCTCGATGAGGCCGGGGTCATCGGCAAGTGGGCCGACCGGCTCGGCGCCAAGCCGCCCGATGGCTGGGCCGGGGAGGGGTTCCTCCGGTGAAGTGGGCGGAGTGGATCCGGGCCGCTGAGGATCCCGCCCGGGTCTCCGAGAAGCCCGAGGCGCTCGACGACCTCCTGGTCCTCGATGCGAGCCACGCCAGCTTCGGCGCCTTCCTCTGCGGAACCTTCCTCGCCGAGCTGGGCGCCGAGGTCCTGAAGATCGAGCCGCCGTCGGGCGACCCGGCCCGACGCTGGGGGCCCCCGGACGCGGCCCTTGAGGGGGAGGGGCTCGCCTACCTCGCCGAGGGGCGGAACAAGCACTACATCACCCTGAACCTCGAGCGTGCCGAGGGGCGGGCAATCTTCCGGGGCCTCGCCGAGCGCGCCGACGTCGTGATCGACTCCTCCCCCGCCGGGCACCTGGATGCCCTCGGGGTCGGCTACCGCCAGCTCCGGGAGGCGAACCGGGGCCTGGTCTGGGCCGCCTTCGCCCCCGACGGGCAGTTCGGCCCGCGCGCCCGCGAGCGCCGCCCCGACTACGACCTCACCAACCAGGCCCTCTCCGGGATGATGTACGTGACCGGCGAGCCCGAGGACGAGCGCGGCCCGCGCCCCGAGGCCGTCCCGACCCGGATGGGGAGCTGGATCTCCTGGTACGCCGCCGGCGCCTGGGGCGCCATCGCCGTCCTCGCGGCCCTCCATCACCGTCGCGCCACGGGGGAGGGGCAGCTCGTGGACCTCTCCGGGGCCGAGGCGCTCATGCGCTTCATGGGGCTCGGGGTCTTCCGCTACGAGGTCGCCGGCTTCGTGAAGGAGCGGGAGGGGCTTTACGAGTCCGCGGTCTACCCCTACACCTTCGTCCGGGTCAAGGACGGCTGGGGTTTCATCGCCGGCTACACCGACCCCAACTTCGGGGCGATCTGCCGGATCATGGGGCGGCCCGAGCTGGCGCAGGACCCGCGCTTCGCCACGACCACGGCCCGGACCACGCCGGAGAACCAGGCACCCCTCCGCGAGGAGATCGAGAGGTGGTCGGTCGACTACACCGCGGACGAGATCCTCGCCAAGGTCCTGGCCGACCCGGGGCCCGGCGTGGTCGTCTTCGGCCGGGTGAACGCCCCCACCGAGACCCTGCGGGAATCGCACTGGTGGGAGCGGGGGGCGTTCCGGAGGCTCCAGGACCCGCTCTACGGCGAGCTCCTGCTCCAGGCGCCCGCCTGGCGGATGACCGAGACCCCGCCGAGGGTGAAGTGGCCGTGCCGCCCCCTCGGCTACCACAACGCCCACGTCTACCAGAAGTACCTCGGCCTCGGGCCGAGCCGGCTCGCCGAGCTCAAGGCCCAGGGGATCATCTGACCACGGGGAGGGGAGCATGCCGGACACTGCTCGCGAGACCGACGCCTTCCGACACCTCCAGGAGGAGTGGACGCGACAGATCCTGCGGGGGACCCGGGCCATGGAGCTGATCCTGAACCCCGCCGAGCCGAAGGTCGGCCAGACGCCCCGGGTCGAGGTCTACCGGAAGGGGAAGGCGCGGCTCTGCCGGTACCAGTCCTCGCGGAAGCACCCTGTCCCGGTCCTCATGGTCCCCAACCTGGGGATCAGCCGCCCGTACATCTTCGACCTCCAGCCCGGGGCGAGCTTCATCGAGTACATGACCCGGGAGGGGTTCGACTTCTACCTCCTGGACTGGGGGGTCTTCGGCGAGGAGGACAACGGGCTGACGGTGGACGACTGCGTGACCCGCATCCTCCCCCGCGTGGTCCGGAAGGTCCTGGAGAGCTCAGGGGCCGAGGCGCTCTCCCTCCTCGGCTACTGCATGGGAGGCCCGCTCTCGGCGTGCTTCGTCGCCCTCCACCCCGAGGTCCCGGTCCGGGCCCTCGTCAACATGGCCGGCCCCATCGACTTCGCCCACGCGGGGCTCTTCCGGCTCTGGCTCGACAAGCGCTTCTTCAACGTGGACCGGATGGTGGACACCCTCGGCGCCGTCCCCGCCGAGATGGTCAAGGCCGGCTTCAAGCTCCTCAAGCCGACCATGGACGTCACGACCGCGCTCAACCTCTGGTGGAACCTCTGGAACGACCGTTACGTCGAGGGCTTCAAGGCCCTCAACAAGTGGGCCAACGAGTACGTTCCCTTCCCCGGCGAGTTCTTCCGCCAGTGGGTGAAGGAGTTCTACCAGGAGAACCGCCTGGTCCGGAAGGAGCTCCGCCTGGGCGGACGGCTCGTGGACCTCGGCCAGATCCGCTGCCCTGTCCTCGTCGTGGGGGCCCAGGAGGACTACATCGCCCCCGCCCCCTGCGTTCGGGCCGTCCTGGACCACGTCGGGTCCCAGGACACGCGCTACGAGGAGCTTCCCGGCGGGCACATCTCGCTGATCGCCGGGCGCTCGGCCGCGCTCCACTGCTGGCCCCGGGTCGCGGGCTGGCTCGCCCCACGCTCGGGCTAACCCATTCGGAGGGGGGCACAGCCCCCCTCCGAATTAGAGCGAGGGGTCGGCGCCTCCCGGGGGGCCGGGAGGCCGTCGCGGCAGAAAGAATCGTCGGGACGCCCGGGGGTGGTGTGGCATAATGGCCGCGAGGTCGCGCATGGCGGAGAAGGAGCCGACCCAGGAGATGTTTGAACTCTGGCGGAAGTCCCTCGAGGAGGGGACTCAGGCCTGGCTCAAGACGATCACCCAGACCCCGCCCGCGGACGTCACCCAGTTCTGGCGGCCGATCCTCGAGCAGGGGATGGAGTTCTGGGCGAAGGGCATGGGCCAGGTGGGCGCCCCCGATCCCGCGCAGCAGTGGAAGCGCTTCATGGACCTCTGGCTCGAGGCCTGGTCGAAGGCGCTCGGCCAGGCGATGGCCACCGAGGGGTTCGCCCGGGCCCTCGGGCGGTACATGGACCAGTGGCTCACGGCGCAGGGGCCGTGGCGGAAGGCGGCCGAGCAGTCGAGCGAGGCCGCCCTCAAGGCCCTGGGGCTCCCAGGCCGGGCCCAGGTGGCGGCGATGGCCGAGCAGCTCACGGCGCTGGAGGAGCGGGTGGACCGGCTGGATGACCGGCTGGACGAGCTGAAGCAGCTCCTCGAACGACTCGCCCGCTCCCCAGCGGATCGCGCCGCGGTGCCGCGACGGACCACGAGCCGGAAGCGGTCGTGATCGGTCGGCCCATCGAGGAGCTGGCGGTCGGGGACTCGGCGGAGATCTCCCGGGTCGTGAGCCGGGAGACGGTGCGGGGGTTCGTGGAGGCGACCGGGGATGCCAACCCGCTCCACGCCGATCCCGCCTTCGCGGCCGAGACCCGCTTCGGGGAGGTCATCGCCCCCGGCCTCCTCACCGGGGGCCTCGTCTCGGCGGTGATCGGGACCCGGCTCCCGGGACCCGGAACCGTCTACCTCTCCCAGGAGCTCCGCTTCCGCCGCCCGGTCCGGCTCGGCGAGGCGATCACGGCCCGCGTGGAGGTGATCGAGGTCCAGCCCGAACGGGGCCGGGTCCGCCTCCGTACCGTCTGCCTGAACGGCAGGGGGGAGGTCGTCCTGGAGGGGGAGGCCTGGGTGCTTCCGCCGACCCGTCCGCTCCGCTACGAGCGCCCCGCGACGACCGCCGGCGCCTGGAGTCGGCTGGCGGTCGCCCCCTGGCGGTGGGGCTTCGCCGCCGCCCTCGGGATGATCGCCGACCCGGCCTTCGCGCCCCGCCCGGTCCCTTCTGGCCTGCGGTTGCTAGATTCTTCCGAGTAAGCTTTCGGGGGTTCTGCCCCCCGCAGGCCCGATGCGTTCTCAGGGAGGGAACGCCCCCCGGGAGGCGCCGACCCCTCGCTCCACACGCTCCGCGGCGCACCCGTCAGTGGCTCGCCGGCCGGGGCCCCTCCTCCTTCGTTCTGAGCCCGTCCTCCGGCTTCCCCACCCGGCTCGCTCACGACGGGGACCCGCGCCGCTCCGCTTAACGTTCCGCTCGGGGCC
>JACPHL010000192.1 GCA_016188625.1 Candidatus Rokuibacteriota bacterium
ACATCGCCCTCGGGATGCTCATCGCCTCCCTCGCCGCCACCCGCCTCGTCGAGCGGGCGCGCCTCGGGTACTACTTCCGGGCGATCCGCGAGGACCCCGAGGCCGCGGCGAGCCTGGGGATCGCCGTCACCCGCTACAAGCTCATGGCCATCGCGCTCTCGGCCGGGTTCACAGCCCTCGGGGGGACCCTCTACGCCCAGTACATCCTCTTCATCGATCCCGAGTCGGTCTTCCCGCTCTCGCTCTCCATCCTGATCTGCCTGGTGGCGGTCCTGGGCGGGGTGGGCAGCCTCTGGGGGCCGCTCCTCGGCGCCGCGGTCCTCATCCCGCTGTCGGAGTTCACCCGGGTCTGGTTCGGGGGGACCGGCAGGGCGGTGGACCTGATGATCTACGGCGGGCTGATCGTGCTGGTGGCGGTCTTCCAGCCCCAGGGCCTGATGGGGCTCCTCCGCCGCCTCGGGAGGGGCCCATGAGCCTGCTCGAGGTCAGCGGGGTCACCAAGCGCTTCGGGGGGATCGTGGCGAACGCCGCCATCAGCTTCGCGGTCGCCGACGGCGAGCTGGTGGGGGTGATCGGTCCCAACGGCGCGGGGAAGTCCACCCTCTTCGACGTCATCACCGGCTTCTACCGCCCCGAGGCCGGGCGCGTCCGCTTCCAGGGGGCGGAGATCACCGGGCGGCGGCCGGACGAGATCACCCGGATGGGGATCGGCCGGACCTTCCAGAAGCTCCGCCCCTTCACGGGGATGACGGTGCTCGAGAACGTCATGGTGGGGGCCCTCCTGCGCGCGCCCGAGCCGGCCGTCGCCCGCGAGCAGGCCCTGCACTATCTGGAGCTGGTGGGGCTGGCCGACCAGGCCCGGGCCTACGCGCGCGAGCTCTCCACCGGCCAGCGGAAGCGCCTGGAGATGGCGCGCGCCATGGCCACCCGCCCCCGGCTCCTCCTGCTCGACGAGGTGACGGGCGGGGTGGACCAGCGCTCCATCCCCGGCCTGGTGGGGCTCATCGCGCGGCTCCGGGAGGAGGGGGTGACCCTGCTCGTGATCGAGCACAACATGCGGGTCATCATGTCCATCGCCCGGCGGATCATCGCCCTCCACCTCGGGGAGAAGATCGCCGACGGCCCGCCCGAGGAGGTGGTCCGGGACCGCCGGCTGATCGAGGCCTACCTCGGGGCCCACTATGCCTGAATGGGCCTCACGATTGTTGGCGTGGGCCAGCGCATCCAGACCCGCGCTGCGCCGGGGATGCCCCAGCCGGAGCGAATTCCGATCGAGCCGTAGCGGGCCGCGAAGCGCAGGGCGGCGCCGCGCCCCGAGCGGGCCCAACGCCCGTTGGGCCCGCGAGGCTAACCCCCCGCCTCCGGGGGGATGGGGGGGCCAGCGGCGACGCCCGAGCGAGCTGGCCCGTCGAGGCGAGGAGGTTGAGCGGAGGCGGGGCGACCCGGCGCAGCGCGACGATGACCAAGATGAAGCCCGATGGAGGGGCTCGACGTCGCCTACGGGGACCTTCAGGTCCTCTGGTAGGCCTCCCTCGAGGTCGCCGAGGGCGAGATCGTCGCGCTCCTCGGCCCGAACGGGGCGGGCAAGAGCACCCTCCTCAACACCGTCTCCGGCCTGGTCCCCGCGCGCGCCGGCCGGATCGAGTTCCGCGGGCGGCGGATCGAGCGGCTCGCCGCCCATCACCGGGTCGGCGAGGGGCTCGTCCACGTCCTGGAGCGACGGCGGCTCTTCCCCTACCTCACCGTCTACCAGAACCTCTGCCTCGGCGCCTACCACCCGGCCGCCCGGCCCCACCGGGCCGAGGCCCTGGAGCGGGTCTGGGCCCTTTTCCCCGTCCTCCGCGAGCGCCGGGGGCAGCTGGCCCACACCCTCTCCGGCGGGGAGCAGCAGATGCTGGCCATCGCCCGGGGGCTCATGGCCCGGCCCCGCTTCCTCATGGTGGACGAGCCGACGCTGGGCCTCGCCCCGAAGGTCGTCCAGGAGATCCTCGCGGTCCTCCGCCGCATCAACGCCGAGGGGGTCACCATCCTCTTCGTCGAGCAGAACGTCCAGCTCGCCCTCGCCCTCGCCCACCGGGGCTACCTGCTGGAGAGCGGGCGGGTCCTCCTCGGCGGGAGCGCGCCCGCGCTCCTTCAGTCCGACGAGGTCCGGAAGGTCTTTCTCGGCCTGTGACATGCCGTTCTAGGGCTTGAACCCGGGGGGGGCCTGTGATAGCGTATGCGTGGTGCCGCCGCAGCGGTCCCACAGACGACAGGGATGGACATCGACACAACCCTCCTGAGCCCGGGGCGGGAGTTCCTGTCCCGCCTGGCGACCTTCCTCCCGAACCTCCTGGCCGCCGTCTTCATCCTCGTCCTGGGGTGGTTCCTGGCCCGGTTCGCCCGGCTGGTGGTCGCCCGGTTCCTCTCCGCCGTCCGCTTCGACGTCGCCTCGGAGAAGGCGGGGATCACCGAGGTCCTCTCCAGGGCGGAGATCCCGCAGCGGCCGAGCGAGCTGATCGCCACCCTCGTCTACTGGCTGACCCTGCTCATCGTGGTCATGACGGCCGTGAACGCCCTCGGGCTCCAGACCGTCTCGGAGCTCCTCAACCAGATCCTGCTCTACATCCCCCGGGTCATCGCCGCCGTCGTCGTCCTCATCCTCGGCTTCTTCTTCGCCAACTTCCTGGCCGGCGTCGTCCGGACGGCGGCCGCCAACGCCGACATCCCCGAGGCCGACATCCTGGGGACCGTGACCCGGTACGCCCTCGTCGTCTTCACCGGGGCGGTGGCGCTCCAGGAGCTGGGGATCGGGGCCGAGCTGGTCCGCTCGGCCTTCAACATCCTGTTCGGAGCCGCCGCAGGGGCCCTGGCCCTGGCCTTCGGCCTCGGCGGAAAGGACCTGGCCCGCGACTGGATGGCCCGGTACCTGGAGTCGGCCCGGGCCCGGCGGCGAAAACCGTGAAAGGAGTCGCACGATGGCAGGCGCCAGCATCCTTCACCTCGACCAGGCCTCCTTCGATACCGCCATCGCCGAGCGCGGGGAGCCCGTCCTCGTGGACTTCTGGGCGGAGTGGTGCGGGCCCTGCAAGGTGATCGCCCCCGTCCTGGAGGAAATCGCCCGGGAGTACGAGGGGCGGCTGACCGTGGCCAAGGTCAACGTGGACGAGCACCCCGACCTCGCCGCCCGCTACGGGATCCGCTCGATCCCGACCCTCCTGCTCTTCCGGGACGGGCAGGTGGTCGAGCAGATCGTCGGGGCGGTCCCGAAGGCCCAGCTGAGAAAGCGCCTCGACGCCCTCCCCTGAGCCCTGACCCCGGCGAAGGGTCTCCACCATCGGCATGACCCTGAAGGAGCTGGGGGAGTGCGGCCTCATCGAGCGGCTCCGTCGCCGCCTCGGCCCGCCGCCTGCCCGGGTCCTGGTGGGGATCGGCGACGACGCCGCGGCCGTCGCGGGGTCGGGGGCGACCCTGCTCCTCACGACCGACACCCTCCTCGAGGGGGTCCACTTCCGCACGACCACCGCGACCTCCCGCCAGATCGGCGCCAAGGCGATGGCCGCGAACCTCTCCGACATCGCGGCCATGGGGGGGGAGCCGCGCTGGGTCCTGGTGGCCCTCGCCGTGCCGGCAGGGCTCGAGGTCGCGGACGTCGATGAGCTCTACGCCGGGATGGAGGAGATGGCCGCTCGGCACGGGGCCGCCCTCATCGGCGGGGACACCTCCGCCTCCCCGGACCGGATCGTCCTGGCCCTGACCGTGGTGGGGGAGGTCGAGGGTCCGCCCCTGACGCGGCGGGGGGCCCGGCCGGGGGACGCGATCCTGGTGACCGGGGAGCTCGGGGCCGCGGCCGCCGGCCTGGCGCTCCTCGAGGGCGACGGCGCGGGGCTCGCGCCCCAGGAGCGGGCGCCCCTCGAGCAGGCCCACCGCGCCCCGACTCCCAGGGTCCGGGAGGGGCGGCTGATCCGCCAGAGCGGGGTCGCCACGGCCATGATCGACCTCTCCGACGGCCTGGCGGGGGACCTCGGCCACATCGCAACCGAGAGCGGGGTCGGGGCTCGGGTGCGCCTGGGCGCCCTCCCGGTCGGGGCGGCGACCCGGCGGGCGGCCGCGGCCCTGGGGCAGGACCCCTGGCGCCTGGCCGTGACCGGCGGGGAGGACTACGAGCTGCTCTTCACGGCCCCGGCCGCGGAGGCCGACGGCCTGGCGGCCCGGGTCGCGCGCGAGACCGGCACCCCGGTCAGCCGGATCGGGGAGATCCGCCCCGCCGCCGACGGGGTCGCGTTCGTGGGCGACGACGGCCGCGCGGTCCCGGTCGGGGCGGGCTTCGACCACTTCGCCGCCCGCGGGGAGACATCGTGACCCTGGAGCTCCTCGGGCTCCTCGCCCTCCTGGGCTGCTCGGCCCTCCTCAACGGGGCCGAGGCGGCCTACTTCTCCCTGGGCCGCCATCGTCTGCGCCACCTCGAGGACAGGGCCGAGACCGGGGGGGTGATCGGTCAGCTCCTGGCCCACCCAGAAGACCTCCTCGTCACGCTCCTGGTGGGGATGACCCTGGTGAACATCGCCGCCTCCGCCCTGGCGACTTCGGTGGCCGCGGAGCTCTTCGGCCCCTACGGGCTCGAGGTGGCGATCGGCGGGATCACCTTCCTCCTCCTCGTCTTCGCCACCCTCGGCACGGAGCACCCCCAGCGGGTGAGCCAGCTCGTGAGCCGGCCGGTCTGGCTCCTGGCGCGGCTCCTCGCCCCCATCCGGCGGGCCCTGGGCGCCCTCGCCGCCCTCGTGGTCAGGGTCATCCCGTGGGAGCGGGAGGAGCCGGTGATCACGGAGGAGGAGAGCAGGACGCTCGTGGACGTCGGCCACGAGGCGGGGGTCGTGGAGCGCGGGGAGCGGGAGATGATCCACAAGGTCTTCGAGCTGGGGGACACCACCGTCGGGCAGATCATGGTCCCCCGCACGGACCTCTTCGGCGTGGAGGTGGGGACCCCCCCGGGGGAGCTCCTCGAGGCGCTCCGGAGCCACGCCCACCACCGGGTCCCCGTCTTCGAGGAGACGATGGACAACATCATCGGGATCCTCTCCACCAAGGACCTCCTCCCCTACGTCCAGGGGCTCCCGCCCGACTTCGACCTCCGGGCCCTCCTCCAGCCCCCCTACTTCGTCCCGGAGACGAAGCGGGCCGACGCCCTCCTCAGGGAGTTCCGGGCCAAGAAGCGTCAGATGGCGATCGTGGTGGACGAGTACGGGGGGACGGCGGGATTGGTGACCCTGGAGGACATCCTCGAGGAGCTGGTGGGGGAGATCGCCGACGAGTTCGACGTGGAGGAGCGGCTCTACCAGCAGCTCGACCCCGGGACCTACCGGGTCTCGGCGAAGATGCCGATCGCCGCCTTCAACACCCTCATGGGCCTCGAGATCCCGGACGAGGCCTTCGACACCGTGGGGGGGTGGGTCCTCGACCTCTTCGGCCGGATCCCCCACCGGGGGGAGAGCGTGGAGACCGGCCCGGTCCGTGTCACCGTGGAGAAGGTCCTCCGGACCCGGGTCCTGGAGATCCTGGTGACGCGCCGGGGGACGGAGGAGCCGGCGTGACCCCGCTCCTGGTGATCGGCGGCTGCCTCCTGGCCTCGGCCTTCTTCTCCTCGGCGGAGATGGCGTTCATCGCCGCGAACCGTCTCCGGCTGCGCCACCTGGCCGAAGAGGGCAACCGGATCGCCCGCCGCTACCTGGAGGCCTTCCACCGCCCGGCCCGGGTCTTCTCCACGGCGATGATCGGGGTCGCCCTCGTCCACATCATCGCCTCGGCGGTGGCGACCTGGTGGCTCCTCCCCGTCCTGGGGCCCGTGGCCGCGCCGGCGCTCGCGACCATCACCCTGACCCCCCTCATGCTGGTCTTCGGCGTCATCCTCCCCAAGGCGGTGGCCCGGCAATGGAGTACGGCCCTCATCCTCCGCCTCTTCCCCCTCCTCGAGGCCGCCTCCTGGCTCCTGGCCCCGCTCGCCTGGGGGTCGGCCGGCCTGGTCGAGCTGGCCCTGCGGGGGATGCGACGGACGCCCGAGGGGACGCGCGCCTTCGTCTCCCGCGAGGAGCTGAAGCTCCTCTTCCAGGTGGAGCCCCACGAATCGGACGTCAAGGCGGAGGAGCGGGAGATGATCGACAAGATCTTCGACCTGGGGGAGACCCCGGTCCGGGCGGTCATGGTCCCCCTGGTGGACGTGGTCGCCCTCCCCGAGGAGGCCACGGTGGAGGAGGCCGTGGCCGTGATCCGCGGGCGGGGCTACTCGCGCCTGCCCGTCTACCGCGAGCGGGTGGACCACGTGGTAGGAATCGTCACCGCGCTGGATATCCTCCGGCAGGGCGCGGGCGGCGGGATCAAGGCCCTCCTCCGCCCGGCCCTCTACGTCCCGGAGGGGAAGCGGATCGACGACCTCCTCCGGGAGATGCAGCGCCGGCGGGTCCAGCTCGCCGTGGTGGTGGACGAGTACGGGGGGAGCGTGGGGGTCGTGACCGTGGAGGACATCGTGGAGGAGATCGTGGGGGAGATCGAGGACGAGCACGACCGCCGCTCCCCCTCCATCGAGCCCCTCCCCGACGGGAGCTACCTGGTGGCGGCGCGGGTGGGGATCGACGAGCTCAACGAGGTCCTCGGCTGGGAGCTGCCGAAGCGGGACTACGAGACCGTGGGCGGCCTGATCCTGTCGGTCCTCCACCGGATCCCCAGGCCCGGCGAGGAGGTGGACATCCCGGACTATCACCTCACGGTCGTGGACGCCGACGAGCGCCGGATCCTGAAGGTCAAAGTGACGCCCCGTCGGAGCGCCGTTCCCGGCGGGCCACCCACGAGAGGAGGCACGGCATGAGCGCCAAGGAAGCGTCGGGGATGATCGAGTACCCGCGGAACGGCGGGAAGGTCTCAGCCTTCCTCGCCCGGCCCGGCGGGGCGGGCCCCTTCCCCGCCCTCATCGTGGTCCAGGAGTGGTGGGGCCTGAACGCCCACATCAAGGACGTCGCCGGCCGCTTCGCCCGGGAGGGCTACGTCGCCCTCGCCCCGGACCTCTACCACGGCAAGGTCACCGACGACCCCAGCGAGGCCGGCAAGCTGATGGGGGCTCTGAACCGCGAGGAGGCCGTCAAGGCCCTCCTGGCCGGGATCGCCTACCTCAAGGGGCTCCAGGGCGTGGACGGCTCGCGCCTCGGGGTGACCGGCTACTGCATGGGCGGCTCCTACGCCCTGCTCCTGCCGTGCCGGACCGCCGAGCTGAAGGCGGCCGCCCCCTACTACGGGGAGGTCCCGGACGAGGGCACCTTGAAGAACCTGGCCTGCCCGGTCCTCTACATCTACGGGGACGCCGACTTCTGGATCACGCGCGAGGACGTCCGGCGGCTGGAGAGCGCCCTCAAGAAGTTCGGCAAGCCCGGGGAGGTGAAGATCTACCCCGGCGCCCCCCACGCCTTCTTCAACGACACGCGGGATGTCTACCGCCAGGCCGAGGCCCGGGACGCCTGGGCGCGCACCCTGGCCTTCTTCGCCCGCCACCTCAAGGGATAGCGGAGGTGCTAGCGGGCGGGACACCCCGGCCGGAGCTCATGTCAATAGGTGTGGAAATTGGTCAGGCGGCGGCCCTCCCCTTTTGCCCTGACGGCGCGCAACGCCGGGTGATATACTGCAAGCCGAAGCTCGATAGCACGGCAACCACGGGAGCCACTTGAGGCACCAAAACCCTTTCAGAACAAGAAGATACAGCATAAGTTGCAATGTCGGCGTCAGTGCATTAGGCCGCGCCATTTCGCAGCGTTTAGGGTATTAGACAGTTCTGTCTAATTCTTGTTCGACCTACAGAAGGACAGGGGGATCGTGACGCTACCAGAGCCGCCGCAGGGCTGGGCCGCCGACGCGATTACAGGTTTCATCGACAACA
>JACPHL010000212.1 GCA_016188625.1 Candidatus Rokuibacteriota bacterium
TCTCGAACTTGAACCAAACGAAGCGGACAGCCTCCCTTTGCCGCTGGCGGGGGCCGAAGCCCTAGAGTTGAAGGCTGCAGATGGCTGGCTTCGGGATGGGCAGGAGATCGGGGGGCTGCTTGAGAGACATGATCGCGTGCTGCTGGGCGAGTCCCTGGGTTTGAGCCGAGAGGAAGTTCTCACGCTACGGCGGATATGGGCCAAGCTCCGCGATCGACGGATTGAGCGAAAGTCGCCTAATGGCCGCGGCCGGGCCAAGCCGGGGAGGGCCAACCCTAAGGCGTGATCCGCTCGAGGCCGTCGAGGTAGGGGCGAAGCGCGGGTGGGATCGTGACGCTCCCGTCGGCCTCCTGGTAGTTCTCCAGGATCGCCAGCCAGGTCCGCCCGACCGCGACGCCGGAGCCGTTCAGGGTGTGGACGTGCTCGGCCTTGCCGCCGCCGGCCGGCCGGTAGCGGATCTCCGCCCGGCGCGCCTGGAAGGCCTCGCAGTTGGAGCAGGAGGAGATCTCCCGGTACTTCCCCTGGGCGGGGAGCCAGACCTCGAGGTCGTAGGTCTTCGCCGAGGCGAACCCGAGGTCCCCGGTCGAGAGGGCGACGATCCGGTAGGGCAGCCCGAGCCGCTGGAGGACCGCCTCGGCGTCCCGCACCATCCCCTCCAGCTCGTCGTAGGAGGTCGCCGGCGTCGCCAGCTTCACCAGCTCCACCTTGTCGAACTGGTGCTGGCGGATGAGCCCGCGCGTGTCGGCCCCGTAGGAGCCCGCCTCGCGCCGGAAGCAGGGGGTGTAGGCGACGTAGCGCTTCGGCAGCTCCGCCTCCTTCAGGATCTCCCCCCGATGGAGGTTCGTCAGCGGGACCTCAGCGGTGGGGATCAGCCAGAGGTCATCCTGGGTCTGGAAGAGGTCGTCGGCGAACTTAGGGAGCTGCCCGGTCCCCGTCATCGTCTCGCGCGACACCAGGTAGGGGACCCACGCCTCCTGGTAGCCGTGCTCGCGGAGGTGGAGGTCGAGCATGAAGCTGATCAGGGCCCGCTCGAGGCGCGCCCCCCACCCCCAGAGGACGGCAAAGCGAGCCCCCGCGAGCTTGGCGGCCCGCTCGAAGTCGAGGATCCCCAGGCGCTCGCCGACCTCCCAGTGCGGCCTCGGCTCGAAGTCGAAGGCGCGGGGCTCGCCCCAGCGGCGGACCTCGACGTTCTCCTCGGGCCCGGCCCCGACGGGGACGCTCGCGTGGGGGGGATTCGGGAGCTGGAGGAGAAGGGGCTCGATCCCGGCCTCGACCGCCCGGACCTCGGCGTCCAGGCCCTTGATCCGGTCGCCGACCGCCCGCATCTGGGCGATCGCCTCGGCCGGCTCCTCGCCCCGGCGCTTGGCCTCGGCGATCTGGGCGGAGACGCGGTTTCTGAGGGCCTTCAGCTCCTCGGCCTCGCGGAGGAGCTGGCGGCGCCGGGCGTCGGCCTCGAGGAGCGCGGCCAGGGGGAAGGCCGCCCCCCGCGCCTTCAGGGCGAGCTCGACCTCGCCGGCGTGCTCGCGGACGTACGCCAGCTCGAGCACACCCTCACCCCCGCTCGCCCTCGACGCGGGCCAGGCTCCCGACGCGGTCGTCCGGGTCGAGGTCGATGACCCGGACGCCCCAGGTGTTCCGCCCCTGGGAGGAGACGTCCTGGGCGGGGAAGCGGATGACCTTCCCCTTGGTGGTGACCAGGAAGATCTCGTCCCCCTCGCCCACCTGCGTCATCCCCACCACGGTCCCGTTCCGGCCCCCGCTCCTGATGTCGATGATCCCCTTACCGCCCCGGGCCTGGAGCCGGTACTCCTCGAGGGGGGTCTGCTTGCCGTAGCCGCGCTCGGTGACGGTGAGGATCGCCGACCCCTCGCGGACGACCTCCATGGAGACCACCGCGGCGTCGTCCTCCAGCTCGATCCCCTTCACCCCGGCGGCGACCCGGCCCATGGGGCGGACCTCCCCCTCGGCGAAGCGGATGATCATCCCCCGCCGGGTCTCAAGGAGGACCTGCCGCTCGCCGTCGGTGAGGCGGGCACCGATCAGCTCGTCCCCCGGCTCGAGCGCGATGGCCTGGATCCCGCCGGCGCGGGGCCGGGAGTAGTCCTGGAGCAGCGTCTTCTTCACCTTCCCCTTCCGCGTGGCGAACAGGATGTGCCCGCCGTCGGCGAAGCTCCGGACGGCGAGGGTGGCGGCCACCGTCTCCCCCTCGGCGAGGTGGAGGAGGTTGACCAGGGCCTTCCCCTTGGCCTGGCGCCCCCCCTCGGGGATCTCGTGGACCTTGAGCCAGTGGACGCGGCCGCGGTTGGTGAAGAACAGGAGAGAGGAGTGGGTGGTGGCGACGTGGAGGTCCTGGACGATGTCCTCCTCCTTGGTCTCCATCCCCGTGACGCCCTTGCCGCCCCTGCGCTGGCTCCGGTAGAGGTCCGCCGCCGTCCGCTTGATGTACCCCGAGCGGGTCACGGTGACGACCATCTCCTCGTCGGCGATCAGGTCCTCCAGGGTCAGCTCCACCGACTCCTCGACGATCTCGGTCCGCCGCTCGTCGCCGTACTCGGCCTTGAGGGCCAGGAGCTCCTCCTTGATGATCTGCATCAGGAGCGGCTCGGAGGCGAGGATGGCCCGGAAGCGCTCGATCTGCTGGAGGGTCTCGGTGTGCTCCTGGATCACCTTGTCCCGCTCCAGGCGCGTCAGGCGGGCCAGGCGCATGTCCAGGATCGCCTTGGCCTGGGCCTCGGTGAGGTCGAGCCGGGCCATGAGGGCGTCCCGGGCCGCGTCCACGCTCTCGGCGCCGCGGATCAGGCTGATGACCAGGTCGATCCGCTCGATGGCCTTCCGGAGCCCCTCCAGGATGTGGGCCCGCTCCTCGGCCCGGGCCAGGTCGTGGCGGGTCCGGCGCGTCACCACCTCCCGCCGGAAGGCGATGAACTGCTGGAGCATCTCCCGGAGGGTGACGACCTGCGGACGGCGGTCCACCAGGGCCAGCATGATGACCCCGAAGGTGGCCTGCATCTGGGTGTGCTTGTAGAGCTGGTTCAGGGCGATCTGGGCGATCTCCCCGCGCCCCAGCTCCAGCACGACCCGGATCCCGTCCCGGTCCGACTCGTCGCGGATCTCGGCGATCCCGTCGAGCTTCTTCTCCCGGCGCAGCTCGGCGATCTTCTCGATGAGGCCGGCCTTGTTCACCTGGTAGGGGAGCTCGGTGACGATGATCGCCTCCCTGCCCCCCCGCAGCTTCTCGGTGTGGGCGCGGGCCCGCATGGTGATGATCCCCCGCCCGGTGGCGTAGGCCTCGCGGATCCCCGCGGTCCCGTAGATGTAGCCGCGCGTGGGGAAGTCGGGCCCCCTGATGGCCCTCGTGAGGGCGTCGGCGCCCGCGTCCGGGTCGTCGATCAGCGTCACGAGCCCGTCCACCACCTCCGAGAGGTTGTGGGGCGGGATGTTGGTGGCCATCCCGACCGCGATCCCGGAGGAGCCGTTGATCAGGAGATTGGGGACTTTGGTGGGGAGGACCACGGGCTCCCGGAGGGTCTCGTCGAAGTTGGGGACGAAGTCCACCGTCTCCTTGTCGAGGTCGGCGAGGAGATCGTGGGCGATCCTGGCGAGCCGGGCCTCGGTGTAGCGCATGGCCGCGGGCGGGTCGCCGTCCACCGAGCCGAAGTTCCCCTGCCCGTCGATGAGGGGGTAGCGGAGGGAGAACTCCTGGACCATTCGGACCAGGGACTCGTAGACCGGGGCGTCACCGTGCGGGTGGTACTTCCCCAGGACCTCCCCCACCACCCGGGCGGCCTTCTTGAAGGGGCGGTTCCAGGCCAGCCCCAGCTCCTGCATCGCGTAGAGCACCCGGCGATGGACCGGCTTGAGGCCGTCGCGGATATCGGGCAGGGCCCGCCCGATGATGACCGACATGGCGTAGTCCAGATAGGACCGCCGCATCTCCTCTTCGATCGGGACCGGGGTCTCGCGCTCAGGCATGGACCACTCGGAGGGGGGCTTCGCCCCCCTTCCGAGCCTCCCCCCAAATGTTGCGCCGGCGTAGCCGGCGCTCGGAGCGGACCACCCAATCCGTAAGCCGAAGGTCCGGAGCGCGCGAGCCCACAGCGCACTCGGACGGGCTCCGCGGGGTGGGGATCGGGGCGCGGGGGCACGGGCTCGGGGCGCACGCGGGGCGGGCCCCCGCGGGGTGCCTAGACATCGATGTTCGCGGCCTCCAGGGCGTGGGTCTCGATGAAGGCGCGGCGGGGCTCGACCTGGTCGCCCATGAGGATGGTGAAGATCACGTCGGCCTGGACGGCGTCCTCGAGGGTGACCCGCAGGAGGGCGCGGGTCTCGGGGTTCATCGTGGTCTCCCAGAGCTGCTCCGGGTTCATCTCCCCGAGCCCCTTGTAGCGCTGGAGGGACGCGCCCTCCCGGCCGAGCTCCAGGACCTTCTCGACGAGGGCCTCCTTGGTGGGGCAGGCGGCCTCCTCCGGGCCGAGGAGGAGGGTGAAGGGCGGGCGGTCGAAGGGCTCGATCCGCCCGTAGAGCTCCACCAGCTTGGCGTACTCGCCGGTGCCGAAGAGCTTCAGGTTGAGCGTCCGCTCCTCGCCGCCGATGACGCAGCCGGCGATCACCTCCTCCTCGGTCTCGGCCCGGATCGTGAACTCCACGCCCGGGAGCCCGAGGGCGCGAGGCAGCTCGGCCAGGAGCGCCTCGCGGGTGAGCCGCTTCCGCACCAGCGGCTTCGAGCGGAGGAAGGCCTCGACCCACTTGGGGGGCACGCCGCGCTTGGCGACCCGGTGGAAGAGGTGCCGGTACTCCACCAGCTCCTGGAGGAACCGGTGGAGCCGCTCCCCCCCGAGGGTCCGGCCGTTGGCGGCGAGGCGGAGCTGGGCCCGCTCCGTCCCCTGCTGGAGGAGCTCGGCCTCCAGCTCCTTCTCGCTCAGGAGGTACTTCTCGGCCTTCCCCTTCCTGAGCTTGAAGAGCGGCGGCTGGGCGATGTAGAGGTAGCCAGCCTCGATGAGCGAGACCATGTGGCGGAAGAAGAAGGTCAGGAGCAGGGTGCGGATGTGGGCCCCGTCCACGTCCGCGTCAGTCATCAGGATGATCCGGTGGTAGCGGGTCTTCGCCAGGTCGAACTCTTCGGGGCCGATCCCGGTCCCCAGGGCGGAGATCAGGAGGCGGATCTCCTGGTGGGAGAGGACCTTGTCGTAGCGCGCCTTCTCGGCGTTGATGATCTTGCCCCGGAGCGGCAGGATGGCCTGGGTCCGCCGGTCCCGCCCCTGCTTCGCCGAGCCGCCGGCCGAGTCCCCCTCCACCAGGAAGAGCTCGCGCAGGGCGGGGTCGCGCTCGGAGCAGTCGGCGAGCTTGCCCGGGAGGGTGTCGTCGTCGAAGAGCCCCTTCCCCCGGGTCAGCTCCCGGGCCCGCCGCGCGGCCTCGCGGGCCTGAGCGGCCCGGACGCACTTCTCGGCGATCTTCCGGGCCGTGACGGGATCCTCCTCGAAGATCCGGGCCAGCCTGTCGTTAACCACAGACTCGACGAGCCCCTTGACCTCGCTGTTCCCCAGCTTGACCTTCGTCTGCCCCTCGAACTGGGGCTCGGGGAGGCGCACGGAGACGACGGCGGTCAGCCCCTCACGGACGTCCTCCCCGGTGATCCCGCCCTTGAAGTTCTTGAGGTAGCCGTTGGCCAGGGCGTAGGCCCCGACGGTCCGGGTCAGGGCGGACCGGAAGCCCGTCAGGTGGGTCCCGCCCTCGTGGGTGTTGATGTTGTTGGCGAAGGTGAAGACGTTCTCCTGGTAGCCCTCGTTGTACTGCAGGGCCACCTCGACCTGGGTGGCGCCCCGCTCCCCCTCGAAGAAGAGGACCTTGGGGTGGGCCGGGGTCTTGTTCTGGTTGATGTACTCGACGAACTCGCGGATCCCGCCGTGGTAGAGGAAGGTATTCTTCCGCTCCTCCCGCTCGTCCTCGATGACGATCCGGAGCCCCTTGTTGAGGAAGGCCAGTTCCCGGAGACGGTTACTGAGGATATCGAAGGAGAAGGCGAGCTCCTCGAAGATCGTGGAGTCGGGCTTGAAGCGGATCGTCGTCCCCCGCTTGCTGGTGGCCCCGTTCGGGGCCAGCTCGGTCACCGGCCTGCCGCGCTCGTAGCGCTGGTGGTAGACCTTCCCGTCCCGCTTGACCTCCAGCTCGAGCCACTCGGACAGGGCGTTCACCACCGAGACCCCGACCCCGTGGAGGCCGCCGGAGACCTTGTAGATGGAGGAGTCGAACTTGCCGCCCGCGTGGAGGGTGGTCAGGACGACCTCGGTGGCCGGCCGCCCGGTCCCCTCGTGGATGTCCACCGGGATGCCCCGCCCGTCGTCGCCGACGGTCGCGCTCCCGTCGGCGTGGAGGGTCACGCGGACGTTGCGGCAGTACCCGGCCAGGGTCTCGTCCACCGAGTTGTCCACGACCTCGAAGACGAGCTGGTGGAGGCCGTAGCTCCCGGTGTCGCCGATGTACATGGCCGGCCGCTTGCGGACGGCGTCCAGCCCCTCGAGGACCTTGATGTCGCTCGCGGTGTAGGTCTCGGTCATGCCCCGACCCTCGCGCCCAGGGGCTCCGCCGCCGCGACCCCGCCGCGCCAGACCTCCCAGGCCGCCGCCCGGGGCGGTAGGGGGGGCGCGTCGGTGGCCGACACGACCGCCTGCTCCTGCCCCTCGAGCCAGGCGAGGAGCCGCTCGCGCGCGGCGCCGTCCAGCTCCGAGAGGGGATCGTCGAGGAGGAGCACCGGCGGGGCGCCCAGTTGGTGCACGATCGCGCCGACCTCGGCCAACCGGAGGAAGAGGGCGAGGGGCCGCTGCTCGCCTCGGGAGGCGTAGGCCCGGGCGTCCCGGCCGGCGAGCCGGACCCCGAGGTCATCCCGGTGCGGGCCGACCAGGGTGAGGCCGCGGGCGACCTCCTCGCCCCGCCGCGCGCGCAGGGCCGCCCGGAGGGCCTCGGCCTGCCGGAGCGGGTCCGCCTGAAGGGGCGCGGTCGCCAGGTACTCCAGCTCCACCGCGCCGGGGAGCAGCTCCAGGAGGCCGCTGAGCGTCTGGGTCTCCCCCCTCAAGGCCTCCAGGGCCTGGAGCCGGCGGCCGAGCACCGTCGCGCCCAGCTCGGCGACCTGCTGGTCCCAGGGCTCGAGGGCCGCCCCGCGGCCGACCCCCTGCTGGAGCAGCCGTCCCCGCTGCTGCAGGGCTGCCCGGTAGCGGCCGAGCGCGACCGCGTGAGCCGGGTAGACCTTGGCCGCGAAGGCATCCAGGTAGGCCCGCCGCGCCTGGGGAGGGCCGCTCAGGAGGCCCAGGTCGGGCGCGCAGAAGGTGACGGCCCGGGCCCACGGGCAGAGCTGGCCCTCGAGCTCGGCCCGGGGGCCCTGCCGCCCGATGGCCAGGCGCACCACCCTGATGACCCCTCCGCGGGCGACCTCTCCCGCGACCTGGGCCCGCTCGGCCCCCCAGGCGGGGAGCTCGGCGAGCCGGGGGGTGCGGAACGAGCGGCCGGTGAGGAGGACCCCGAGGGCCTCGAGGAGGTTGGTCTTGCCCTGCCCGTTGGGACCGAGGAGGACGTTGAGGCCGGGTTCTGGCTGGAATCTGAGGCGGGGATAGCTACGGAAGTCGATGATCTCGATCCATGGAATCCTCAATCCGCTCTCCTGATCCGCTCAGATCCTCATGGGCATTATAACACACAAATACCCTTCATCCCCGAGGCTTTTCAGCACCCCGGGGCTCACCCCGTCCTTGATCTCCATGACCGCCTGCCCCCCCTCCATGGGCCCGAGCGCATCGAGGAGGTACCGAGCGTTGAACCCGACCGCGAACTCCTCCCCCGTGTATTCGGCGGGCACGGTCTCCTGGGCCTCGCCGAGATCGGGGCTCGAGCTGGCGAGCTGCACCTCCCCTTTCCGGAGGGTGAGGGTGACCGGGCGCGTCCGATCGTCGGCCAGGACCGAGACCCGCCGGAGCCCGGCCACGAAGGTCTCGCGATCGACCACGAGCCGCCTGGGGTGGGCTGCGGGGAGGACCTGCTCGTAGTTCGGGAACTGCCCTTCGATGAGCTTGGAGACGAGCAGGAACCCCTCCATCTTGAAGACGAACTGGTGTCCCCGGAGGCCGAGGGCGACCGTCTCACCCCCGCCCAGGATCCGGACCATCTCCTGGACGGCCTTCCGGGGCACGATCCCGCTCGCCTCCTTCCCCCCCTCAATCCCCTGGCGGACGAGGGCGAGCCGGTGCCCGTCGGTCGCGACCATGCGCAGCTCCTTGCCCTTCACCTCCACGAAGACCCCGTTGAGGAACCGGCGGCTCTCGTCGTGGGACATCGCGAAGCTGGTCCGGACCAGCATCCCCTTCAGCCGCTGCCCCTCGATCTCGACCCATCCGTCGCCGGCCTCGCTCTCGATGGGAGGGTAGTCCTCCGCGGGAAGGCCGACGAGCCGGAACGTGGCGGGGGCGCTGGTCAGCCGAATCCAGCTGTTCTCCTGCACCGAGAGCTGAAGCGGCCGCGAGGGCAGCTCGCGCACCAGCTCCACCAGCTTCCGCGCCGGCACCGTGATCCCGCCCGCCCGCCGGACCTCCGCGGGCACGGTGACGCGAGCGCCGAGCTCGAGGTCGGTCGCGGCGATCCGGAGGCCGTGCTCGAACGTCTCCAGCATAACGTTGGCCAGGATGGGAAGGGTTTGGCGCGGTTCCACGACGTTCTGGATGAGTTGGAGGGCACGGAAGAGCGCGTCGCGGTCTACCTGAATCTCCATATCTTATTTCCTCTTAGTAACATTAAAAGCGTAGTCGGAGTAGAAGGGGACGTGGAAAAGCCGGGCGGAATGGCCAGGGCCCGTGCCGGGAGGGACTTCCGGCTCGCGGCGGCGGTGGACGGCTGGGGGATAGCGGCCTCGCCCGCGCGGTGGACGGACCGGTTATCCACGGGGATCCTCATTCAAGACGCAGGGAATGGATCAACTGATCCACCGTCCGCCGGAACTTGGGATCCTCCTGCAGGACGCCCTGGATCTTCTCGACGGCGTACAGGACGGTCGTGTGGTCCTTCCCCCCGAAGTTCTGGCCGATCTCGGCCAGCGAGGCGTGGGTGAGCTGGCGGACCAGGTACATGGCGATCTGGCGTGGGAAGGCGACGGCCCGCGTCCGGGTCGCCGAGCGGAGGTCCACCGGCTTCACGCCGAAGGCCTCCGCCACCCGGCGCTGGATCTGCTCGATGGTGATGATGGTCTCCCCCTTCCCCCAGATGTCGGAGAGCACCTCCTGCGCCAGGTCCAGCGTCATCTCGCGCCCGGTCAGCGAGCAGAAGGCGATCATGCGGGTCAGCGACCCCTCCAGCTCGCGGATGTTGGACTTGACCTTGTTGGCGATGAAGTAGGCGACCTCGTCGCTCAGGCGGACCCGCTCCAGCGCGGCCTTCTTCTTCAGGATGGCCACCCGGGTCTCGAAGTCGGGCGGCTGGATGTCGGCGATCAGCCCCCACTCGAAGCGCGAGCGCAGGCGCTCCTCGATCTCGGGGATCTCCTTCGGGGAGCAGTCGCTGGAGATGACGATCTGCTTGTGTGACTCGTAGAGGTCGTTGAAGGTGTGGAAGAACTCCTCCTGGGTCCGCTCCTTCCCCGAGATGAACTGGATGTCGTCCACCAGGAGCACGCCGATGGTCCGGTAGCGGGCCCGGAACTCGGTCGTCTTGTCGTAGCGGATGGCATTGATGAGGTCGTTGGTGAAGCGCTCGGAGGAGAGATAGTGGACCGAGATCCGGGGGTTCCCCCCCGCCACCCGGTGCCCGATGGCGTGGAGGAGGTGGGTCTTCCCCAGCCCCACCCCGCCGTAAATGAACAGGGGGTTGTAGGCCTTGGACGGTTGATCGGCGACCGCCTGGCACGCGGCCTGGGCGAACTGGTTGCCCGAGCCGACGACGAACGTCTCGAAGGTGTACCGGGTATTGAGCGGGGGCGCGGCCGGCTCCGCCGGCCGGCCGGCCGGCCGGGGCGGGACCTCCTCCCCCGCCCGGTCCACGACGATGGTGATCCGGGGCTCCGCCCCGAGGCACTCCCGGACCGCCGCCCGGAGGGCGGGGAGGTGGTGCTCGCGGAGCCAGTCCCGGGAGAAGCGGTTCGGGACTCCGATCTCCAGGTGGTTGTCGCGGTACGAGAGCAGGCGGCCGGGCCGGACCCAGGTCTCGAGGGCCTGGGCCGGAACCTTGCCTTCCAGGGCCGAGAGGATGCGCTCCCACAGGGGCTCATGCATGGCGGCGGCTCCTAGGTCCGGGAGTTACACACACACTTATCCACAGCTGTGGATAACCATCGCGGGGTGCCGGGGCCTCCGGGGACGAGCCGGTCTGGGGGCATCTGGAGCAGGCTTCATCGTGGCGCGCAACCCGAAAGCGCCAACCCCAGCTGGCCGTCTTCCCAAGGGGCTGGCAAGGAGGAAGACCGTCCCGCATCGGGGCGGCGAACCCGGAGGCACGGTAGCACAGAGCCCTACCGTCGGGCAACACCTTTTCTCCTCTCCGCACGCGCCGCGCGTCCCTTGACGCTTCCCGGGCGCCTCGTTATGATTGGTGGGATTACCCAGATCATCCCACGGAGGGTGGCGTGAAGCGAACGTATCAGCCCAATCGCCGGAAGCGAAAGAAGGCCCACGGCTTCCGGCGGCGGATGAAGACCAGGGGAGGCCAGGATGTCCTCCGGCGGCGCCGAGCCAAGGGGCGCAAACGGCTCACCGTCTAGTGCGCCGGGGGCGACGGCCCCGGGCCTCGCGACGCTCCCGCGGAGCGAGCGGCTCCGGGCCCACAGCGAGATCCAGGCCCTCTTCCGGCAGGGGGTCCGCCTCGAGTCGGCGCGGTTCCTGCTGCTCTGGGGCCGCGCCCAGGGCCCTCGGCGAGTGGGGGTGGTGGCGTCCAGGCGGCTCGGCGGGAGCGTGCGGCGGAACCGGGCGCGGCGGCGGTTGCGCGAGGCCTACCGGCGCGGCAAGGGGCTGTTGCCTCCCGCGGGGATCAGCCTCCTCTTCGTGGCGCGCCCTCGCGCGCTCGAGGGGCCCTTCGCCGAGCTCGTGGCCGAGGTGGCCGAACGGCTCCGCCAGGTGGCACGGCAGCGAGGAGGGGCATGAGGCCGCTGCGGCCCCTCGCCGTCGGCGCCGCGGGGCTCCTCCGGGCCTACCAGCTCCTGGTCTCCCCGTGGCTCCCCCCGGCCTGCCGCTTCTACCCCTCGTGCTCGGAGTACGCGCGTATCGCCCTCCTTCGCCGAGGGCTCCTGCGCGGCGGCCTCATGGCCCTCAGACGGCTGGCGCTCTGCCACCCTTTCCACCCCGGCGGGTTCGACCCGCCACGATGAGCGAGCCCGCGTTCAGCCGCTGAGGGGTATGGAGAAGCGAGCCCTCCTCGCCATCCTGCTCTCGACGGCGCTGCTCGTCCTCTACACCTACATCTTCGCGCCGCCGCCCGAGCCGCCCCCGCCCGCCAGGACGGCCGAGGCCCCGCCGCCCGCCCGCGAGGCCCCGCCGCCGCCCCTCCCGCCCCCGCCGCCCGTGCTCCGGGAGCCGCGCCCCGCCGGCCCCACGAGGGAGGTGTCCGTGGAGACCCCGCGGTATCGGGCGGTCTTCACGACCGACGGGGCCCGGGTCAAGGAGTGGGAGCTCCACTACCGCGGCGCGAAGCCCCTCGCCTTGCCGGCGGCGCCGCTCCCGCTTGAGCTGCTCCTCTCCCGCCCCGACGGCCAGGGAGAGCGGCTGGTCTACGAGGTGGGGCCACGCCGGCTCGTCCTCGGGCCCGGGCAGCCGTCGGGAGAGCTCCGGTTCACGGCCGTGGATCGCTACGGGCTCAAGGTCACCAAGGCGCTCCGCTTCTCGGCCGACAGCTACCGGGTGGAGGTCCGGCTCCGGCTCGAGAATCTCCAGAAGGTCCCCCAGGGCGTCGAGGGCGCGCTCGTCTGGACGGCCCCGCCCTATGCCGGGGCGACCGAGCAGCACGGCCAGGACCTCGGTCGGCTGCTCGAGTACGCCGGGGGGGAGATCCGCGACTCCGCGAAGCAGGCGTCGGCCCCGGACCGCGTGGTGGAGGAGGCCGGGCCGCGCCCCGTGCCCGGGCAGCAGGCCAGGCCGCCGGCGCCCTTCGAGCGGCGGCTCGAGGCCTCCGGCGGGTGGGTGGCCCTTGAGAACGACCACTACCTGGCCGCCGTGCTCCCCCAGGAGCCGTCCCCGTTCCTGGTCCGGCGGACGGCCGAGGCCTCCGAGGCCGGGCTCGCGCTCCGGGGGATCCGGCTCGAGCCGGGGCAGGCCTGGGAGACCACGGCCCTGCTCTACGTCGGGCCGAAGGAGTACAGCCGGTTGAGCGCCCTCGGGGTCCGGCTGGAGGGCGTGGTCTTCCGCACCTGGACCTTCTTCTGGCTCTTCTCCATGGAGTGGTTCGCCTTCCCCCTGCTCTGGCTCATGAACTTCTTCACCGAGCACCTCGGGGGGAACTACGGGGTCGGGATCATCCTGCTCACGGTCGTCATCAAGGTGCTCTTCTACCCCCTGACCCAGAAGGGCATGACGTCCATGAAGCGGATGCAGGCCCTCCAGCCCCAGATCAACGCCCTCCGCGCCAAGTATAAGAGCGACAACCAGCGCCTCCAGCGGGAGACGATGGAGCTCTACCGGAAGCAGAAGGTCAACCCCATGGGGGGCTGCCTGCCCATCGTCGTGCAGATCCCGATCTTCTACGCCCTCTACGTGACGCTCTCGGCCGCCGTGGAGCTCCAGGGGGCCCCCCTCCTCTGCCTGGGGAAGGCCTGGGAGTGGCTCCCGCTCATCGGCGGCCAGGAGCTCTGGATCTGCGACCTCTCGAAGCTGGATCCGACCTACATCCTGCCCATCCTGATGGGGGCCTCCATGCTGATCCAGCAGAAGATGACCCCGATGGTCGGCGACCCCCGCCAGGCCAAGCTGATGATGTTCATGCCGATCCTGTTCACCTTCATGTTCCTGAGCTTCCCTTCGGGGCTGGTCCTCTACTGGCTCGTCAACAACGTCCTGTCCATCGCCCAACAGTCCCTCGTGGACCGGCGCGCCAGGCTGGCGAGCGCGGCCGAGCCGAAGGGGGCGCGCAAGGCCGAACCCAAGGAGCGCAAGGCATGATCGCGATCGAGGAGGTGGGGCGGAGCATCGAGGAGGCCGTCGAGGCCGGGCTCAAGCGGCTCGGGCTTCCCCGGGAGCTGGTCGTCGTCGAGACCCTGGAGGAGGCGAACCGCGGATTCCTGGGGCTCGTGGGCGGTCGCCAGGCCCGGGTGCGGCTCGTGCCGACCCAGATGGGGGAGCAGGTCCTCCACGCGAAGGAGGTCCTGGCCGGGCTCCTTCAGGCGATGGGGGTCGAGACCGAGATCGGGTGGGAGGAGCTCCCCGAGGGCGGGCTCAGGCTCAACCTCTCCGGCCCTCACGCGGGGCTCCTCATCGGCAAGCACGGGCAGACCCTTGAGGCCCTGCAGTTCATCGTCCACCGGATCGTGAGCCGCCAGCCCGGCGAGCGGCTCCGGATCCAGCTCGACGTCGAGGGGTATGTCGAGCGCCGCCGGCAACAGCTCGAACAGTACGCCCTTCGCCTGGCCCAGCAGGTCAAGTCCACCGGCGAGCCCGTCACCCTCGACCCGATGAACCCCGCCGACCGCCGGACGGTCCACCTCGTGTTGCAGCGGGACAGCGAGGTCAGGACCGAAAGCCTCGGCGAGGGGCTGCTCCGCCGGCTCGTCATCGCCCCGGCGGGACGAAGGCTATAAGTAGTTGATTTATAAGGTATTTTCTGCTAAGCAGCGCCCCTGTGGCGGCTGAGGATGCCGAGGCCCTCCTTCGCCTCGGGGCCGGTCAGCTTGGCCTTTCCCTGGCCCCCGCGCAGCGGCGCGCCCTCCTCACGTACCTCGCGGAACTCGACCGGTGGAACGCCCCGGCCCGGCTCACCGCCTACCGGACCGAGCGGGCCAGGGTCCTCCACCTGATCCTGGAGTCGCTCCTCCTCCTGCCGGTGCTCCCCCAAGATCCCAGCCCGCTCCTCGACATCGGGAGCGGGGCCGGCGTGCCGGGGCTCATCCTGAAGATCGCCAGGCCCGAGTGGAGGATCACCCTGCTGGAGGCCAACCGGCGCCGCGCGAACTTCCTCCGCCATCTCATTCGCACCCTCGGCCTCTCCGGGGTCAGCCTCGTCCAGGGGCGCGCCGAGCTGCTCGCCGGCGAGCCCGGGCTGAGGGCTCGGTTCCAGGCCGTGACCCTGCGGGCCGTGGCCCGGCTGGATCGGGCCGTGGCCCTGGCGCGCCCTTTTGTGGCTCCAGCGGGCCGGATCGTGATCCCGCTGCCTAAACAGGGCCCCCGGGGCCCTTTGGTTGGGGTGGTGCGGGAGGTGGCCCTCACGCCGGCCTTGCCGCTGAGGCGGAGATTCCTTATACTCGGCTAAATTGAACCGGAGAGTTCCACGTGGCACACCGTTTCACGTGGAACGGAGCTCGGAGGGCGGGTCGTGCGCTGTATCGCCGTCGTGAACCAGAAGGGGGGGGTGGGGAAGACGACGACGGCGCTCAACCTCTCGGCGAGCCTCGCCGTGGCGGAGCGCCCGACCCTGCTGGTGGATCTGGACCCCCAGGGGAACGCCACGACCGGCCTGGGGATCGACCGGGCGGGTCTGGCCCCGCCCACCCTCTACCAAGTGCTGTTGGAGGGGGAGCCGGCCGGCCGGGCGGTGGTCGGGACTTCCCTCCCCACCCTCCACCTCCTGCCGGCGGATCACGACCTCATCGGGGCCGAGGTGGAGCTGGTGGGGGCCACCGGCCGGGAGCGGCGGCTCCGGGAGGCCCTGGAAGGGCTCGGAGAGGCCTACGGGTTCGTGGTCATCGACTGTCCCCCCTCGCTCGGGCTCCTGACGGTCAATGCCCTGGTGGCGGCCCACGGCGCCCTCATCCCCCTTCAGTGCGAGTACTTCGCGCTCGAGGGGCTGGCCCAGCTGATGCGCACCCTCCACCTGGTCCGGGAGCGCCTGAACGCTGGCCTGGAGGTGGAGGGGATTGTCCTGACCATGTACGATGGGCGGACGAGCCTGGCGGCGCAGGTCCGCGCCGAGGTCGAGCGACATTTCGATCGGCTGCTCTTCCGGACCGTGATCCCGCGGAATGTCCGGATGAGCGAGGCGCCGAGCCACGGGAGACCGGTCGTCCAGTACGACATCCGGTCCCCCGGCGCGCTCGCCTATCTCGAACTGGCAAGGGAGGTCATCGCCCATGATCAAGCGGGGGCTGGGGAGAGGGCTCGACGCGCTCCTGCCGCCGGCTGAGGCGCGGGCCGGGGCGATCGAGGAGATCCCGGTCGAGGCGATCGTCCCGAGCGGGCATCAGCCGCGCAAGGAGCTGGACGAGCAGGGCTTGGAGGAGCTGGCCGCCTCCCTCAAGCGGTCCGGGCTCCTCCAGCCGGTCATCGTCCGCCGGCGCGGGGATGGCTACCAGCTGGTCGTCGGCGAGCGCCGATGGCGGGCCGCCCGCCGGGCCGGCCTCGCGCGGATCCCGGCGATCGTGAGGGAGACCTCGGATGCCGAGGCCCTGGAGCTGGCCCTCGCCGAGAACCTCCTCCGGGAGGACCTGAACCCGATGGAGGAGGCCGAGGCCTACCAACGGCTCCTCGCCGAGTTCGGCTGGAGCCAGGAGGATCTCGCCCAGCGGATCGGGAAGGACCGCTCCTCGGTGGCCAACAGCCTCCGGCTCCTCCGGCTCCCCCCCATCATCCAGGACGACCTCCGGCGTGGCCGGCTCACCATGGGGCACGCCCGGGCCCTCCTCGGGCTCGCCACCGCCAGGGAGCAGCTCCGGCTCCGGGAGCAGATCCTGGCCCAGGACTGGTCGGTCCGGGCGACCGAGGAGCGGGTGAGGCGGAGCCGGCGGACCACCCCCCGGGCGCCGCGCCGACCGCCCGAGGTGGAGGCGCTCGAGGATGACCTCCGTAGCGCGTTCGGGACCAAGGTGCGCGTCGTCGGGACCCTGGAGCGGGGGCGGATCGAGCTCCACTATGTCGGGGCCGAGCAGCTCAACCGGCTCCGCGACCAGCTCGTGTTCAGCAAATAGCTGATAAATAAGGTAAAATGCCAACTAGAGTCGTCGTCGGCATGAGCGGGGGGGTGGACAGCTCCGTCTCGGCCGCCCTCCTCATCGAGGCCGGCTACGAGGTCGTGGGCGTCACCCTCAGGGTCTGGCCGTGGGAGGAGCCGGCCGAGGAGAGCCGACGGTTCGGGAGCTGCTGCTCTCCCGAGACGGTGGACGACGCCCGGGCCGTCGCCCGCGCTCTGGGGATCCCCTACTACCTCCTCAACTATGAGCACGAGTTCGACCGGACCGTGATCAGCGACTTCACCCGGGAGTACCTCCGGGGGCGCACCCCGACCCCCTGCGTGGTCTGCAACCGCCAGGTCAAGTTCGGCTCGCTGCTCCGCCGGACCCTGGCCTGGGAGGCCGACTATGTGGCCACGGGCCACTACGCCAGGATCGAGGCCGACCCCGCGACCGGGCGGATGCTGCTGCGGAAGGGGGTCGATCCCGCCAAGGACCAGAGCTACTTCCTCTGGCCCCTCACCCAGGAGCAGCTCCGCCGGGCCCTCTTCCCGGTGGGACGGCTGACCAAGGCCGAGGTCCGGGCCCGGGCCCGGGCGCTCGGGCTCCGGGTCGCCGACAAGCCCGAGAGTCAGGAGATCTGCTTCGTCCCCGGGGACTACCGGGCCTTCCTCCGGGCGCGCGAGCCCGAGGCCTTCCGCCCCGGGCCCATCCTCGACCCGGAGGGCCGGCAGCTCGGGGAGCATCGCGGGCTGGCCGACTACACTGTGGGGCAGCGGAAGGGGCTCGGCCTCGCGGTGGGCCGTCCCCTCTACGTCCTCGCGTTGGACCCGGTCCGGAACGCGGTCGTCGTGGGGGACGAGGCCGCCCTCGCCCGCGACCGGCTGGTGGCCACCGACGTCAACGTCATCCCCTTCGAGCGGCTCGAGCGGCCGCTCGCCGTCGAGGCGCGGATCCGCCACGGCCACCCGCCGGCGGCCGCCCTGGTCCGCCCCCTCGCCGACGGGGAGGTCGAGGTCGTCTTCGCGACCCCGCAGCGGGCCGTGACCCCGGGGCAGTCGGTGGTCTTCTACCGGGGCGACCTCGTCATCGGCGGCGGGATCATCCGTTAGGGCTTGACAGTGCGGAGACCCCCATGCTAGTTAGTATGGCGTTTGTTCGCGCCCCTTTTTTCACAACCTCCCGCCGGCGAGGTCGGATGACACGGATCGGGTCCCTGCTCGGGTGGGCGGTTCTTGCCTTCTGGCTCTCGCCGGGCCCGGCGCTGGCCGCCGAGGGCGGATGGCTCAATCTGGATCGCTCCCTCATCATCCAGGCGGTCAACTTCCTCGTGCTCCTCCTGCTCCTCTACCGGTTCCTCTACCGCCCCCTGCTCCGCGCCCTCGAGTCGCGCTCGGCCGCGATCAAGGGGCAGCTCGAGGAGGCCCAGGCCGCCCGCGCAGAGGCCCAGCAGCGGCTGGCCGACTCCGAGGCCCGGTTCCGGGAGGCGCGCGCCGAGGCGCAGGCGGCCCGCGAGGCCGCGCAGCGCGAGGCCCAGGAGCTCCGGGAGCGGCTCGCCGCCCAGGCGCGGGAGGAGGCCTCGCGGCTGGTGGCGGCGGCGCGGGCCGAGATCGAGCAGGATGTCCGCCGCGCCAAGGCCGAGCTGCGGGAGGAGGTCGGCGACCTCGCCGTCGAGATCGCTGAGCGCCTGATCCGCCAGAGCCTCCGGGAGGACGACCACCGCCGGCTCGTCGAGGAGGCCCTGGCGAGGCTGGAGCGCTCGTGAGGCGAGGGGCGGCGGTGGCCCGCCGGTACGCCAAGGCCCTCATGGTCCTCGCGGCCGAGCCCGCGCGGCGGGAGGCCGCGGCCGCGGAGCTCGAGGCTTTCGCCCGGCTGCTGGACGACCAGCAGGACCTCGCCGCCCTCCTCCTCCGGCCCTGGGTGAAGGGGTCCGAGAAGCAGCGGGTGGTCCGGGCCGTGGCGGAGGGGGCCGGGCTGTCGCCCCTGCTCCGGGACTTCCTGAGCGTGGTCGCCCGAGCGGGGCGCCTCGAGATCCTGCCGGAGATCCTCGAGGCGTACCGGCAGCAGGTGGACCGGGCGGCCGGCCGGGCGCGGGCCCGGGTCCGGGCCGCCCGCCCCCTGGACGAGGCCGAGCGGGAGCGGCTGCGCGAGTACCTGGCCGGGCGGCTCGGGAAGGACGTGGTCCTCGAGGTGGCGGAGGACCCCGGCCTCCTCGGCGGATTCGTGGCCGAGATCGACAGCCTGATCCTGGACGGGAGTCTCAAGGGTCAGCTCGACGCCCTCCGCGGGCAGCTCATCAGGGGGTAGGAGCATCATGATCAAGGCCGGAGAGATCAGCGAGATCATCAGGCGCCAGATCCAGGGGTACGAGGCCGAGCTGGACCTCCAGGAGGTCGGGCGGGTGATCGAGGCCGGCGACGGGATCGCCCGGGTCTGGGGCCTCGAGCAGGCCATGGCCGGCGAGCTCATCGAGTTCCCCGGCGAGGTCTACGGGATGGTCCTGAACCTCGAGGAGGACAACGTCGGCGCCGTGATCATGGGCGACGACCGGGGGATCCGCGAGGGGGACGCGGTCAAGCGCACGGGGCGGATCGCCGAGGTGCCGGTGGGCGAGGCCCTGATCGGCCGGGTGGTGAACGCCCTGGGGCAGCCCATCGACGGCAAGGGGCCGATCGAGACCGGGGAGACCCGGCCGATCGAGCGCTACGCCCCCGGGGTGGTGGACCGCCGCCCCGTCAAGGAGCCGCTCCAGACCGGGATCAAGGCCATCGACGCCATGATCCCCATCGGCCGCGGCCAGCGGGAGCTGATCATCGGCGACCGGCAGACCGGGAAGACCGCCATCGCGGTGGACACGATCATCAACCAGAAGGGGCAGGGGGTCTACTGCTTCTACGTCGCCATCGGCCAGAAGCGCTCCACGGTCGCCCAGGTGGTGAAGGTCCTCGAGGAGGCCGGGGCCATGGAGTACGCCACCGTGATCTCGGCCACCGCCTCGGAGCCGGCGCCGCTGCAGTACATCGCCCCCTACGCCGGGTGCGCCATGGCGGAGTTCTTCCGCGACTCGGGCCGCCACGCCCTCTGCATCTACGACGACCTCACCAAGCACGCCCAGGCCTACCGCCAGCTCTCCCTCCTCCTCCGCCGCCCGCCTGGGCGCGAGGCCTTCCCCGGGGACGTCTTCTACCTCCACTCGCGCCTGCTGGAGCGGGCCGCGAAGCTCAACGACGAGCTCGGGGGAGGCTCGCTGACGGCCCTGCCCATCATCGAGACCCAGCTCGGGGACGTCTCGGCCTACATCCCCACCAACGTCATCTCCATCACCGACGGCCAGATCTACCTGGAGACCGACCTCTTCTACGCCGGAGTCCGCCCGGCCGTCAACGTCGGGCTCTCGGTCTCCCGGGTGGGCGGCAACGCCCAGATCAAGGCGATGAAGCAGGTGGCCGGGAAGCTCCGGCTCGACCTCGCCCAGTTCCGGGAGCTGGCCGCCTTCGCCCAGTTCGGCTCCGAGCTGGACCGGGCGACCCAGATGCAGCTCGCCCGCGGGCAGCGGATGGTCGAGGTCCTGAAACAGGGGCAGTACGCCCCCCTGGCGGTGGAGCAGCAGATCCTCATCATCTACGCCGGCATCCAGGGGCACCTGGACGACCTCCCGGTGGAGGCGCTCGCAGGCTTCGAGCAGGCCCTCTACGCCCACGTGGAGGAGCGCCACCCCGAGGTCTTCGCCGAGATCCGCGAGAAGAAGGAGGTCTCGGACAGCCTTCGCGAGCGGATGGACAAGGCCCTCGCCGGGGCCAAGGCCGCCTACATGAAGGCCGAGGGGATCAAGGCGGGCTAGGAATGCGTCCGAATAAAGCGGTTGGGGGTGCTGCCCCCCGGCAGGCCCCGATGGGGGAGGTGGCGGTCCCGAGCGGAACGGTAAGCGGAGCGGCGCGGGTCCCCGTCGTGAGCGAGCCGGGTGGGGAAGCCGGCTCACGGGCTCAGAACGAAGGAGGAGGGGCCCTGCCCGGCGAGCCACAGACGGGGGCGCCGCGGAGCGTGTGGAGCGAGGGGCCGACGCCTCCCGCGGGGCCGTCCGAGGGGGGCGGAGCCCCTCGGCGAGTTGTCCAAGGGGCGCGCGCGTGACCCTCCGCGACATCCGCCGGCGCATCCGCTCGGTCCAGTCCACGCAGAAGATCACCCGGGCCATGAAGCTCGTGGCCGCGGCCAAGCTCCGCCGGGCCCAGGAGCGGATCCTTCAGGCCCGTCCCTACGCGGCCAAGATGGCCGAGCTGGTCGCCGGGCTGGCCCTCCGCGCCGGCGAGGAGGGCCACCCCCTCCTGGCCCGGCGGGCGGGCGGGCGGCGGCTCCTGGTGGTCATCAGCGCGGACAAGGGGCTCTGCGGCGCCTTCAACTCCAACGTCCTCCGCGCGGCCCTCGCCTTCCTCCGGGAGGGCGGGGAGGCCGAGTCCTCCCTGGTGGTGGTGGGGCGGAAGGCCCGGGACTTCTTCCGGCGCCGGTCCTGGCCCATCCGGGCCCAGCGCGTGGGGTTCCTGGACCGCCTCGGCTTCGAGGAGATCCGGGAGATCGCCGCGGAGCTGATGGGGGTCTACCTGGCCGAGGAAGTGGACGAGGTCCACCTCCTCTACAACGAGTTCCGCTCGGTCGCCGTCCAGCGGGCGGTCCGGCGCCAGCTCCTCCCCATCCAGTCCGAGGGCGCCGCCCCCGAGGCCCCGACGGCGGACTACCTCTACGAGCCGTCCCCCGGCGCGATCCTGGCGGCCCTCCTCCCGCGCCACGTGGAGGGCCAGCTCTACCGCGCCCTGCTGGAGTCCCTGGCCGGGGAGTACGGGGCCCGGATGACGGCCATGGAGGCCGCCACCAAGAACGCCCAGGAGATGATCGAGCGCCTGACCATCGACTACAACAAGGCCCGGCAGGAGCGGATCACCAAGGAGCTCCTCGACATCGTCGGCGGCGCCGAGGCCCTCCGCAAGAGCGCCGCAGCCTGAGGGAGTCCGCCCATGAGCGAAGGCAGGGTCATCCAGGTCATCGGCCCCGTGGTGGACGTCGAGTTCGAGCCGGGCCAGCTCCCGGCCATCTACAACGCCCTCGAGGTCCCCGGCAAGGCGGTCAAGGACATCTTCTCTTACAGCCAGAAGCTCGTCCTCGAGGTGGCCCAGCACCTCGGCGAGTCCACGGTCCGGACCGTGGCCATGGCCGCCACCGACGGCCTGACGCGCGGGATGAAGGTGGTGGACACCGGGCGGCCGATCTCGGTTCCCGTGGGCAAGACGACCCTGGGGCGGATCATCAACATCATCGGCGAGCCGGTGGACAAGCAGGGGCCCATCGAGACCGACACCTACTACCCCATCCACCGCCCGGCCCCGGCCTTCGAGGAGCAGGAGACCAAGGTCCAGATGTTCGAGACCGGGATCAAGGTCATCGACCTCCTCGAGCCGTACACCCGGGGCGGGAAGACGGGGCTCTTCGGCGGCGCCGGGGTCGGCAAGACCGTCATCATCATGGAGCTCATCCACAACATCGCGACCCACCACGGCGGGATCTCGGTCTTCGCGGGGGTGGGAGAGCGGACGCGCGAGGGGAACGACCTCTGGCTCGAGATGAAGGAGTCCGGGGTCCTGGAAAGGACCGCCCTCATCTACGGGCAGATGACCGAGCCGCCCGGGGCCCGGCTCCGAGTCGGCCTGACCGGGGTGACCGTGGCGGAGTACTTCCGCGACGAGGAGGGGCAGGACGTCCTCCTCTTCATCGACAACATCTTCCGCTTCACCCAGGCCGGGACCGAGGTCTCGGCCCTCCTCGGGCGCATGCCCTCGGCGGTCGGCTACCAGCCGACCCTGGGGACCGAGATGGGGGCCCTCCAGGAGCGGATCACCTCCACCCGGCGCGGCTCCATCACCTCGGTCCAGGCGATCTACGTCCCCGCCGACGACATCACCGACCCCGCCCCGGCCGCGGCCTTCGCCCACCTGGACGCCACCACGGTCCTCTCCCGCCAGATCGCCGAGCTGGGGATCTACCCCGCGGTGGACCCGCTGGCCTCGACCTCGCGCATCCTGGATCCCCGGGTCATCGGCGAGGAGCACTACCAGACCGCCCGGGCGGTCCAGCTCACCCTGCAGCGCTACAAGGACCTCCAGGACATCATCGCCATCCTGGGGATGGAGGAGCTCTCCGAGGAGGACAAGCTCGCGGTCGCCCGGGCCCGGAAGATCCAGCGCTTCCTCTCCCAGCCGTTCTTCGTGGCCGAGGCCTTCACCGGCCAGCCCGGCAAGTACGTCGCCGTGGCGGAGACGATCCGCGGCTTCAAGGAGATCGTCGAGGGGAAGCACGACAAGCTGCCGGAGCAGGCCTTCTACATGGTCGGGACCATCGACGAGGCCCTGGAGAAGGCCCAGCGCCTCCGCGGGGAGTAGCCGGTGGAGGGACGGCTTCACCTCGAGCTGGCCACTCCCACCCGCCTCGTGGTCTCCGAGGAGGTGGAGGAGGTGGTCGCCCCGGGCCTCCTGGGCTACTTCGGGGTCCTCCCCGGCCATGCCCCCTTCCTCACGACCCTCGGGGTCGGCGAGGTCATCTACCGCCGGGACGGGAGGGAGCACTACCTCGCCGTCACGGGCGGGTTCGCCGAGGTCGGCCCGGAGCGGGTCATCATCCTGGCCGAGACCGCGGAGCGGTCCGAGGAGATCGACACCGGACGGGCCCGGACCGCCCTGGAGCGGGCCGAGGGCCGCCTGGCCGGCCGCGCCCGGGAGGAGATCGACTACGACCGGGCCCTGCGGGCCAGGACCCGCGCCGCCACCCGGCTCCAGGTGGCCGGACGCCGCTGACCGCCCCGCCGCCCCTCGCCCGTCGCGCCCTGAAAGGCGCGCCGGGGCTCGCCGCGCCTTGACACCCCCGCCCCTCGGGGGTAGTCTCAGAACCGATTTGCGCGAGCGAGCCATGAGCATGCCGGGCGTGGTGCGGGTGTGCCTCCGGGACAAGACGCGACAGCTCTCCGGCCTGGTGCGCCCGTGGCGGGTGCTGGCCCTGCTCGCGGCGCTCGAGGCCGAGCCGCGGAGCATCCCCGACCTCCTGGTCGCGGCCCAGCGGCTCTTCGCCGGCCACCCCTTCACCACCCCGCGCTACGACGGGATCTTCGGCTCCGTGCGCCGGCTCGGGGTCGATGCCCGCTACACCGAGCGGCGGGCGGCGGCGGGGGTGGCGATCTTCGACCTCGAGGCCCGGCGCGTCCTCTACCAGGTCCGGGGGGTGGGGTGGCGACGCGCCGGGTGGCTCTACTACCACGACGGCGAGGGATTCACCAACCGGAAGGTCCCCTTCGCCATCCCGGACTCCTGGCGGGTGGAGGGGGCCCCGGAGGACACGACGCCCCAGGTCGAGTGGAACGAGGGCGGGCCGGAGCCGTTCGCCTTCCTCTTCCTCGCCCTCGCGATCGGGATCCTGGCCTGACGATGGCCCGGCGCGAGGGGATCGCCGACCGGTTCAGCGAGGGGATCCTCAAGCGGCTTCAGGGGCGGAAGTTCATCGAGGTGCGGGACGAGGCGCGGGCGCGGGCGGCCCTGCGCCGCGTCATCCTGGAGAACCTCCAGGCCGAGGAGCAGATCGACGCCGAGGCGCGGAAGATCCTCCAGGGGCACGCCCGCGAGATCCGCGACACGACCGCCGATTACAGCCGCCTCCTGACGCTGGTGAAGCAGCGGTTGGCCCGCGAGCGGGGGTTCGTCCTGTGAGGTTCAGCCGGGAGCGGATCTTCTCCCTGGCCGGCCCCCTCACCACGGAGCTGCTGGCGACGGAAGGGGTCTCGGCCCTCAAGCCCGCCGAGGAGGTCCGGGCCGAGGTTATCCGCGCTTTCACCGACGAGGCCAAGGTCGAGGACACCATCGACCAGGAGGTCCGCCGGATCCTCCAGAGCTACTCCCGCCCCGTGGTGGAGGGGAGCCCGGAGTGGGAGATCCTCTACCAGAAGACCCGCGAGGAGGTCTCCCGCCGCCGCTTCCGATTCTAGCCTGGCGCCTCAGACACGATGGATACCGCCGAGATCGGACGGCTCGCCCGCTGGGCCGGCCAGGTGGCGAGCCAGGTGCACCCCACCATCCACGCCGCCGCCCTCCCCGCCGGCGAAGGGCGACGGGTGGCGGTGGAGCTGGCCCTCGGCGGGCGGACCCGCCGGGTGGAGATCCCCTACGGCTCCTGGGTGGACTACCAGGACGATCCCGAGTGGCGCGGGGAATGGGAGCGCGTGATCATCCGCGCGGCCAAGCTCCTCGTCCTCGAGACCGGGCCCGAGCCCCGATGACGGGATTCCCCGTGCGACGCGAGAGGAGGTGGCCCATGCCGAAGTACCTCGTCCAGGGTTCCTACACCGCCGAGGGCACCCAGGGGCTCCTCAAGGACGGCGGCTCCAAGCGCCGCAAGGCCGCGGAGGCCCTGGCCAAGAGCCTCGGGGGGAAGCTGGAGGCGTTCTACTTCGCCTTCGGCGAGACGGACGCCTTCGCCATCGTGGACGTCCCGGACAACATCAGCGCCGCGGCCGCGGCCCTGGCCATCGCCGCCAGCGGGGCGGTCCGCGTCAAGACCACGGTCCTGATCACCCCGGAGGAGATGGACCAGGCGGCGAAGAAGACCGTCAGCTACCGTCCACCCGGCCGGTAGGCGCCGGCGGGCGGGACCCGCCGCGGGGCTCGGGCCACCGGCGGCCCCGGGTAAGATCGCCTCATGGGGGCCCGGTCAGCAGACTCCTGGTGCGACCTTCCGGCCTTCGAGGAGGCAGGATGTTCATCGGGCTGGAGTCGCAGTTCCTGGACATCTGCCCGGCCCTCCATCGACACTACGGCTGGGCCCCGGGCGCCCCGGGGGGCGGCACTGGCCCTCGGGAGGTGGCCGGGCTATAATCGGGATGAGGGCCAAGTGGCGGAGGGGATTGGTGCCGAAGGGGGGACTCGAACCCCCACACCCTTGCGGGCACTAGACCCTGAATCTAGCGCGTCTGCCAATTCCGCCACTTCGGCGCCGGCA
>JACPHL010000196.1 GCA_016188625.1 Candidatus Rokuibacteriota bacterium
TCGACAACGGCTCGAAGCTCGTGGTGGACGACAGCACGACCATCTCGATCGAGGGCAAGGAGAGCAAGCTCGAGGACCTGAAGCAGGGCGCGAAGGTCAAGGCCAGCTACGAGGAGAAGGACGGGAAGAAGGTCGTGACCTCGATCGACGTGAAGAAGTAGCGGGACCCGCGATGAAGGGGCCCGGCGCGCAGGAGAAGAGGTCCTAGCGAGCCCGGCTCGTTCCGTCACGGCGAAGGCCCGGGGGAGCACTCCGGGCCTTCGCCGTTCAGGCCTCCTGCCCGGGGAGGGCCGGCCCCGGGCACCTGCCATCACTCCCATCTCACTCACGGGCGTCGCGTTCGGCCGTCGCCGGATTTTCAGGGCGGCTCGGGTACTCGGGTAAATGTTACATCCTCGCTCCGCGCACAGGCTCGACCCGCGGATGCCGCCTCCGGCGCGAAAGCCCTGAATTTTCCAGCCTCTCGCACCCCTTCGATCCTCCACCCGACCCAGGCATGGAGGTTGCAGTTCTCGGGAAGCTAGCCAGCACAGGCCCTCGGCCATCGTTCAGACAGGGCCTGCGGCGGACTCATCGTGGCGGATGGGTACTTCGGCCGGAGCGGTAACGGCAAGGAGGACGCGCGACATGAGAACCAAGGACAGGCTCGACCGCCGGACCGTGCAGGAGATCGAACGGTCCCTCAGGGACCGGCACGCCAGGCTCAGGGAGTCCATGCGGAGCGCCATCGCCCAGCGAAACGGGAACGGGGCCGGCCGATCCACCGAGCTCATGGCCCGGGCGACCGAGACCCTGCACGAAGAGATCCAGGTCGCCATCGTGGACCTCCACAGTCGCCAGGCCGCCCAGATCGAGGCGGCCCTCGAGCGGCTCGGCCAGCAGGAGTACGGGTTCTGCCGCGACTGCGCGGGGTTCATCGGGGTGGCGCGACTCCGGGCCCTGCCGTTCGCCCAGCGATGCCAGCCCTGCCAGGCGCGGGCCGAGTCGAGGGCGCAGGAGGTGACGCCGGATGCGGCGCTCATCGCCACGGACGACGCCGAATGGGGACCGTCGGCTACCGGCGGGCCGAAGCGGATGACCCAGAAAGGAGGCCGATGATGCGTAGGCTCGGGCGGCTCGCCCTTCTGCTCCTCCTGATGCTATCGGTGGCCTCCCCCGCGCTGGCCGGGGTCGCCACCATCGAGACCACGGCCCCGCTTTCGGACTACTCCGAGCAGAGCATCACGATGGCCTTCAAGACGGCGGTCGAGACCGCCGTCCGCGGGGCGGTGGCTATGGGGCTCCCCCGGGTCCAGCTTCGCCAGGCGGTCGTGCTGGAGGACATGGTGGCGATCCAGATCCGGGCGACCGACATGGAACCCGACGCCGAGACCCCGGAGCCCGACCCGGACGAGACGCCCGGCGACGGGGCCGGGGAGCCCGGGAGGCTCGATCTATGAGGGGGCACGGGATCAAGCTCACCGTGGCGATCGCCGTCGTGGCGGGGCTCCTGGCGGGCGGGGGCTCCGTCGAGGCGGGCGCCCCGACGGACCAGCTCAAGGGGGCCGCCGACCGGGTGGTGAAGCTGCTCCGGGATCCCGAGCTCGGCAAGCCCGGAAAAGTCGCGGAGCGCCGGAAGCAGCTCCGCGCGGTCGCGGACCAGATCTTCGACTGGCAGGAGACCGCCAAGCGGGCCCTCGGCCGACACTGGCGGGAGCGGACCCCCGCCGAGCGCGAGGAGTTCACGAGGCTCTTCGCCGACCTCCTCGAGCGCGCCTACGTCGGCAAGATCGAGCTGTACAGCGGCGAGCGGATCCGGTACGAGGGCGAGAGCGTCGAAGGCGACCGGGCCATGGTGAGGACCATCCTGGTGACCAGGTCGAACACGGAGGTCCCCATCGACTACCGGATGCTCAAGGCGGGCGACCGGTGGCGGGTCTACGACGTGACGGTCGAGGGGATCAGCCTGGTCTCCAACTACCGCACACAGTTCAACCGGATCATCCAGCAGGCCGGGTACGGCGGCCTCGTGGAGAAGCTCAAGACCAGGCAGGACGAGCTGGTCGCCGAGGGATCGGCGCAGGGGAAGAAGAGGCGGTGAGGTCGATCACGGCCTTCCCCGGCGATCCGGGACCCCCCAATTTTTTCTGATGGCCCTGGAAAATCTTACATCCCGCGGCCTCGGACGGGGCGTTGAGGGCTCCCGCGCCGATCCAAATCCTCCAAAAGTTTTGGGACCTTGGAAACCCGGGGCCGAGCCCCGAAGGCTCGGGCACGCCGGTTGCAGGGATGGGAAAGGGAGGCGGTGTCTCTGGAGGTGCCGGGGTCATGGTGGCCCGCCGGGGACGGTCGCAACAATACCCGGGGAGGAGGTGCATGGCATGAGGCGAGTCGCCGCAGTCCTGACCGCGCTCCTGGTGGCGCTCTCGCTCGGCTGGGGCCTGGGGGTGCTGGCCCAGCAGGCGGGCGAGGTGGAGGGCAAGATCCAGAGCGTGGATCCGTCCGGGAGGGTGGTGACCCTCGAGGACGGGACCCAGCTCACGATCCCCGACAACGTCCAGGTCCAGCGCGACGCCCTCAAGGAGGGGGCGATGGTGAAGGCCAGTTTCGAGGAGAAGGACGGGCAGAAGATCGTGACCAACATCGAGGTCAAGAAGGAGTAGTTCCCTAGCGGGCCACCCAACCGTCGCGTCCAGAGGCTCGGGGTGACTCCCCGGGCCTCCGCGACGCGGCCGAGCGGAAGGGAGGGAGCGGGATGCTGAGACGTGTACTGCCTATCGGGCTCGGGATCGCCTTTCTGGCGGTGTTGGCGTTCCTCGCCTTTGCCGAGGTCAACGACGACCACTACCGCCCGGTCCCGGAGACGTGGCTGGTGACCGAGGAGAGTCTTGACAGCAAGGTGGCCGAGATCAGGGCCGACGTGCAGAGCCTCCGCGCGGAGCAGCAGCGCCTCCAGGCGGACTTCCAGGGCCTGCGCGCGGAGAACAAGAGCCTCCGTCAGCAGGTGCAGACCCTCCAGGAGAACCTGCAGGCGAGGATGGAGAAGGAGGAGACCCGCGAGGGCAGGGCCCCGGAGGGTGGGGGGGCCGCGGGAGGGCGACTCTAGCCGATGGCGGCTCAGCGCTGACGGCCGGAGCTATTCCCCCGTCCTCGGGGGGGAGCGGCGATCCCCCAGGAGGTTGCCGTAGCCGGCCTGGTCCAGGAACCGCCGGATGGCGGCCGGTGGCGTGACGTAGGTCTCGCCGGGGACCGGCACGTTGATGGAGCGCGGCGAGTCCCCGCCCAGCGACACGCTCGCGGTCCCGTAGCCCTCCACGAGCCCGATCAGCCTTCCGGTGCGCGCCTCGTAGACGCCGCCCCCGCTCGAGCCGTAGGTCACCGAGGCGTCCACCATGATGCGCGAGGCCCCGTTTTCCCCCGCTGCCTCCGGCTCGACCTGGCTCACGATGCCGCCGGACAGCTTCATGTGGCGGCCCCAGGGAAAGGCGACGACCCAGACCGCCTCGCCGAGCGTCGGCGGAGGGCCCAGCGGGGCGGCGGAACATCGACCGGTCCGGATGCGCAGGAGGGCAAGGTCCAGCTCCTCGGCCTCTCGGCGGGCGAGGACGATGGCGCGCGCCTTCGTGGCCGCGCCCCGGTGGCGGTCGAACAGGACGTAGGCCTCGGCCTGTTCCGGTGGGCGGATCAGCGCATGCGCGCTCGTGAGGACGAAGCAGTCTGTGCCGTCCGCGGCCGGGCGCTGGGCGATCACGACGCCGGAGGCGCTCCGAAGGCGTCGTCCATCGTGGTGCTCGATGACGACCTGGACCGCCGAGGGCAGGATCGCCTGGAGGACCTGCTCGCGGGTCGGCGCGGGAAGACGGCCGGTCGCGCAACCGGAGGCAAGCGCGAGCAGCAGGGAGCACATGATCGCGCCTCCCCCGAGGCGTCGCGGCCAAGACATGGTGGGCATGATACCCCAGCTCCCCCCGGGGATCAAGGGGTAGCTTTCCGGAGGTGATCCCATGAGATCTATCGGTGTCGCATTCGGGATCCTCGCGGTCTTCCTCGCGCCCATGGCGGTCCCTGCGCCTGGCTGGGCCCAGGCGCCCGGCGCCCCGGGCGCGCCCCTCCCACCGCCAGTGGCTGGCAGCCCCGTGGAACCCGACGGGGGCGGCGCGGGACTGGCGCTCGTCCTCCTGACGCTCGGGTTCATCGTCGTCATCGGGGCTGCGGGGAAGCTGGTCGATCTCAGGCGGAGACGGGAGGAGGACGCGGTCTACATCGAGTCGCAGATCTCCGACGTGCTGCTTCGAGATCCAAAGCTCTTCCGCCTGCCGATCAAGTCTACCGTGCGGCTCCCGACCTGGAAGGGGTCGCCGGCCGCCATCACCGTCTCGGGACAGGTGCCGACGCCTGAGCTCCGGCAGGTCATCCTTCGCACCGTCGAGGAGGAGGCGTCGCGGATTCGATCGGACTTCCGGATCGAGGACCGGATCGTCGTCGCATCCCGGGGGACCCGCGCCGCCTGAAGCGAGCGATGGGTGGACTCCTCTGGTCCCTCCCCGTGGCGGGCCTCCTCACGCCGGACGGCCGGGCCGCGTAAGGGAATTGCGCCGCGGCGCGCCCCCTTTCGTCCCGCAGACGGCCAATTTTTCCGGTGGCTCGGGAAAATCTTACATCGAGCCACCGCAGTGCGCCTCCCCTCCTCCACCACAACTACCCGTTTTTCCTGCTCTTTACAGCCCGCATGCCGCCTCGCCGGGGTGGGCACGTGGGTTGCACAACCCTTGAATCGTGGTGGCACAGGATGAGGGAAGACGCTCGATGTCCCAGCGCATCCTGATCGTGGAACCCGAGCCGCACGCCCGGGAGGGGTTGCGGGCGATCCTCGCGGGGGTGGGGCACGAGGTCGTCGTGGCCGCCGACATCCCCGGCGGGTTCGAGCACCTGACCGCGCGACCGTTCGATGTCCTGCTCCTGGACGCGGATCTCTCCCGTCGGGAGGTCGTGCTCAGCGTGCTCGACCTCCTACGGCTCGCCCGGATGCGGGACGGGCGGGCGAGCGGGGTCCTGCTGACCAGCAGCGCCGAGGATCTCCCGAACGACCTGGCTTCGGAGGGGGTCGTGGCCGTCCTGGAACGGCCCGTCGAGCTCGCCCGGTTGCGGCAGGCGCTGGAGACCGCCGGGGCCCGATCCGCGAGGGCAGGGAAGGCCCGGCCGTCGGGATCGAGATCGGGGGAGAGGGAGGAGAGGAGGACGACGGGATGAAGGGGATCAGGCAGCTCTTCGCGCTGATCGTGGTCTTCGCGGCCTTTGGCTGCAGCGGCGGCGGATCGGCGGGCGCGCCGACGACGCCGACGACGTCCGCAAGCGCCGGAGAGGGCACGGCGACCGTCCTGCTCACGGACAGCCCGTTCAGCGACGCCCAGGCCGTGCTCGTGACCTTCACCGAGGTGAGCGCTCACCGGAGCGGCGGGGGGTGGGAGACGATCCCGTTCTCGCCGCCGAGCGCCAGTCGCACCTGCGATCTGAAGCAGCTCCAGGGCGCCCAGGACATCCTGGGGACCGGGCCGCTCCCCCAGGGGCACTACACCCAGATCCGCCTGATGGTCTCCGAGGCGACCCTGTACTTCGACAACCCCGCGGGCGGCCCCGCCTGCGCCCCGGCGATCGCCGCCCCGGCGGGCGCGAGCGCGCCGCTCGAGATCCCGTCCGGGGAGGTCAAGCTCAACCGGGAGTTCGACGTGACCTCGGGCGACGTGACGACCATCACCCTGGACTTCGAAGGGGAGCGCTCCATCCACCAGACCGGGAGCGTGACATTCATGATGAAGCCGGTGATCGCGGTGGTGAGCGTTCAGTGAGAAGCGGATCCGGGATGAGACAGCATTCGCATCGGTCACGGAGGGGCCTGGCATGAGCACAACGTGGCGGCGTCTTGAAGTCGTGGCGGTCGTGATCTTGGCGGCCCTGGTGTGGGCGGCGCCGGTGGGCGCGCAGGAGCAGGAGAAGCCGTCGCCCGCTCAGTCCGGGCAGCCGACGGCGTCCTCGCCGGCGCTGGGGATCGGCGGTCGGGCCGGCTGGCTGCGCTCCGACGACGCCGACGACACCACCCTCCACGGCGGGGCCCAGCTCCGGCTGCGTCTCCTGCCGATCCTCGGCCTGGAGGGCTCGATCGACTACCGGAAGGAGGAGTTCGACAACGGCCGGATCGAGATCAAGAGCTACCCCGTGCTCGTCTCGGCCCTGCTCTACCCGATCCCCACCGCGCCCATCCAGCCGTACCTGATCGGCGGGGTGGGCTGGTACTTCAACCGGATCGAGATCGAGGGGGGGCGCAGCGACGAGACGCAGCGGTTCGGGGTCCACATCGGCCCCGGGATCGACATCCCCATCACGCCCCAGGTGGTGCTGAACGGCGACATCCGCTGGTACTTCCTCGATGTGGACTCGAAGAGGGTGCGCGAGGCGCGCCGCCGCGACCTCGACACCGACGGCTGGCCCGCGACCGTCGGCGTGACGTTCTACTTCCGCTAGGGGCGGCTTGGAGCCGACACGGGCGGCCGCCCCGGCGGAGACCCCGAGGGCATCCGCGGATGCCCGGCATCCAGGAGAGGAGGAGTTGACGATGAGGAGATGGTTGACGGTCATGCTGGCAGTGGCTCTGGCCATGGGGCTCGGCGCCGGACCGGCGCTCGGGCAGGAATCCACGGCCAAGGCCGACAAGGAACTGACCACGGAAGGCCGGAAGATCGACAAGGCTGCGGCCGGGGCCGATGCGGGCCAGGTCACGTCCCGGATCGTGGAGGAGTGGCAGGGGACCAAGTTCAAATTCGACGCCACGAGCGACCCGCGCCCGCTCACCGCGCAGGACGTGCAGGATCTGCGCGCCAAGGGGCTCGGATACGGGGAGATCTCGATCCTGCTCGGGCTGACGGCCAACCAGCCGAACCCGGACACCGCGAAGCCGCTGAACGAGGTGCTGGCCCTGCGACAGGGCGGCAAGGGCTGGGGGGAAGTCGCTACGGAGCTGGGGTACAAGAACCTCGGCTCGGTGATGAAGAGCGTGAAGGCGACCGAAAAGGGGATCTCCCAGGCCGCCAAGGCCGGCAAGCCCGAGATGGGCAAGCCCGAGAAGGCGAACGGTGATCGGAAGCCCGAGGGTGCCCGCCCAGACGGCACCGGCCCCTGAAGAGCCGAGGCCAGGGATCGAGATGAAGACTCCCCCGCCACCGAGCGCGCCGGGATTGCGGTTCGAGCCGGGGCAGCCGCGCGAGATCAACCGGGTGCGGGAGGAGGAGCTCTACCCCACCCGGATACGGGCGCGGCACGAGCCGGCGTTCCTCGCGCCGCTGACGGTGACGGTCCCGACGGGCCCGGGGACGGCGGTGCGCGCGGGGCTCGCCGGGTGGACGGCGCCGCGGGTGCCGAACGACGATCGCGAGGCGACCGGCGCCGCGGCCTTCGGCCTAACGTTCGCCTGGGACTTCCCGGCCCCGGCCGGGGAGAAGACCGCCCCGGAGCGGTGAGGGGGACTGTCCCCC
>JACPHL010000211.1 GCA_016188625.1 Candidatus Rokuibacteriota bacterium
GTGGGACTCCCGGACGTGGAGCAGGTTGACGGCGAGGAAGAGGCTGGCCAGGAGCGCGGTCGAGCGCCCGTAGGCCCCGGCCGCGAGGACGTAGAGGCCCGCGATGGTCGCCGTCCCGAAGGCCGCCGTCACCACCCGCCCGACGAGGTAGAAGGAGACGGGATCCTGGGCGAAGGACTCCAGCACGCCCCGGGCCCCGAAGGCGAGCCCGTAGAGACCCGAGAGGAGGTACATGGAGAGGCTCGGCCAGTTGAAAAAGCGCGGGTCGAGGTCCCCCCCGTGGAAGCGGACCGCCCGGTACACGATGGTCGGCTCGTCGGGATGGTAGCTGTCCGGCCCGACGTCCATGGTGGGCCTGGCGACCGACGGAACGACGAGGATCCCCTGCTGGGGGTGATAGCCCTGCGGCAGACCGTAGCCGAGACCCCAGAGGCGCGCCAGGGCTCCGAGCGTGAGGAAGAGGACGAGGAGGAGCCGGACCGTCCGCTCAGACGGTCCCGTAGACGAGGAGCCAGGGGAAGGAGGTCGTGGCGGTCCGGACGGTGAGGTGCCGGCCGCAGAGGGCCGTGAAGCCTCGGGCCGACCAGTGCTGGAGGTGGTCGGTGGGGTCCCCGAGCCGCCGGAGGTTCTTCCCGCGGAGGAGATTGCCCAGGCGGAAGAACGGCTCATGGGGGACGCTGAGGAGACACCCTCCGACCGAGACGCGCCGGATCTCCTGGAGGGCCCGGTCGGGCTCGGGGAGGTGCTCCAGCACCTCGAGGCAGAGGACGAGATCGTAGCTGCCGCTCCGGAAGGGGAGCGCCATGAGGTCGCCGTGCACGAAGGAGGCCCCGGGGCAGCGCGCCCGCCCCCTGGCGAGGGCGCCGGGGTCCACCTCCAGGCCGTCGAGCCGGACGGCCGGGAGGCGCTGGGCGAGGTACCGGAGGACGAACCCCTCACCGCATCCCACCTCGAGGATCCGGCGGGGCCGCTGGGCCTCGACCAGATCGCCCACCCGGCGAAGGAACCGCCGGACGAACCCCTGGACGACGGGATTCCGAGAGCGGTACTTCCCTTCGTTGTCGCTCCGTTCGATCCCGCAGGTCAGTCCAGCCGACACCGGATCGAGACGTCGTCGGCATGGCGGGCCTGATAGCTCAGGACCAGTTCGCTGAGGAGTCCCAGGGAGAAGAACTGGATGCCCACCAGCATCGAGAGGACCCCGAAGGCCAGGAGCGGGCGGGTCCCGATCGGCCGGGCGCCCGCCAGCCAGAGTCCGGTCAGGTAGAGGTTGACGCCGAGCCCCCCCGCCAGGGACAGGAGACCGAGGCCGCCGAAGAGGTGGAGCGGCCGCCGCGTGTAGCGGGTCAGGAAGAGGACGGTGAGGAGATCGAGGCACCCCCGCCAGAACCGGGCCGAGCCGTATTTGGAGCGGCCGAACCGCCGGGGCCGGTGGTGGACCGGCACCTCGCCCACGCGGAAGCCGCGCCAGGCCGCCAGGGCGGGGATGAACCGATGGAGCTCCCCGTAGAGGCGAAGCTCCTCGACCACCTCCCGGCGGTAGACCTTGAACCCCGAGTTGAGGTCGTGGAGCGGGAGCCCGGTCAGCCGGGCGGTCACCCGGTTGAAGAGGCGGGAGGGGAGGGTCTTCGACGGCGGGTCCTGGCGCCGGAGCTTCCACCCCGAGACCAGGTCGTACCCTTCTTCCAGCCGCGCGAGCAGGCGGGGGAGCTCGGCGGGGTCGTCCTGGAGGTCGGCGTCCAGGGTCACGATCAGCCGCCCGCGGGCCTCCCGAAAGCCGACCGCCAGGGCGGCGGCCTTCCCGAAGTTGCGACGGAACTGGACCGCCCGGACCCGCTCGTCGCTCCGGTGGAGCTTCTCGAGCGCCTCGAACGAGCCGTCGCGGCTCCCGTCATCGACGAAGATCAGCTCGTAGGGCCGGCCGATCTGCTCGAGGGCGGCGGTGAGCTCCCGGTGCAGGATCTCGAGGCTCTCGACCTCGTCGAGGACCGGCACGACCACCGACACCTCGACCCCGGTCACCGCCGCCCTCCCCTACGACGTCCCAGGCCGGCCCGGCCGGCTTAGCAGTCCGCCGCGTTGTTGACCCCGAGGGTGATCAGGCCGGTGTTGTTGACGTAGGTATAGGCGTCGTAGTTGTAACCACCCCCCGCGCACTGGAAGACCGGCGGGCTCGGGCTCACCAGGGTGTTGAGGACCGTCTTGGTGGGCGGGAAGTTCCCGTTCTTCCTGCCGTAGTAGATGGCCACGGCCGAGCGAAGCGCCGCCCCCACCCCCTGATCGGCGGAGAGCTTCGCCTTCTGCTGGACGTTCTGGTAGAGGGTGAGCGCGATGGCCGCGATGATGGCGATGATCGCCACGACCACCATCAGCTCGACCAGCGTCACGCCTCGCTGACCCTTGAGCGGCCTCAGCAGTCTCAGCATGCCCGTTTCCTCCTCTGCGCGGGTACCGGTTGGTCCCGGGCCCCATGCCCGAATCCCCCTCAACCCAGCAAATTCCATGCCCGGGCCCGAGGGGGTAAAACACCCCTATTTCTGACGGATTTCGGCCCTCACGGCAGGGCAGGCGGGGAGAGGCCGCGGACGCGCCCGCGGCGAATCCCGCGTGAGCACGGAGAAAACCGGGCGCTGACAAATTTTGTGGGGGATCGGACGAAAATCGTCAGCCCGCGACGAGGCCCGCAGCCCGGCGAAGGCTGGGATGATGTAGCTCTGGCCTGCCAGATGCCCCGGGTCTCGTCGTACTTCTTGGCTCGGAGGGAAGGGTGGCGGAGGTTCTGGAACAGGAGCGCGAGGCGGCGATCAAACGCCCGCTGGATGCGAGGGGGAGCGCTCTCGTAGCTGTGGCGAAAGCGCTCGCTGTAGCGGACGCGCATCAACGTTTCTTAGCTGCTACCTTGCGCTTGCGCGCCCGGGCGCGGAGCGAATGGATCGCCTCCTTCGCGGAGGAGAAGGGACCGTAGACGCGGCCATGGCGGAAGTCCTCGAAGCTCTCGGCCAGGCGCTTCTCGATGAACTCCCGGTCAACAGCGACCTTCGGGATCAGGGTGATCTTCTTGCCCTGGACCTTGGCCTCCA
>JACPHL010000213.1 GCA_016188625.1 Candidatus Rokuibacteriota bacterium
GATGATCTCCGGAGTCTTCCGCTTCGGCTTCATACCATTACCTCCCGAAACTGCCACTAGGCTGCACAGGCCCCTTCGCTCGCGATCCCCTCCTCGTGGGCGAAGGCGCCCGGCTCAGATGGGCCTCCGGGAGCAACGTAGCAACAGGGGCTACGGGAGTCAAACGGATTCTCCGCGGTCTCCTCGTAGCGCCGGCGGCGGGCTACCGGACCGGAAACGAGGCGCCGCACGGTCCAGATTCTCTCGCATCTTCACTTGCGTGACGTCGCGACTTGGGTCAGTATTAAAGCCGTCGATGCCCACGCACGGCACTCACCCAAGGAGCCCTCGATGAAGAAATACTACCTCCTCGCCCCCGGCCCGACCCCGCTCCCGCCGGAGGTCCTCCAGGCCCTCGCCCGCCCGATCCTCCACCACCGCACCCCGGAGTTCGAGGCCCTCTTCGCCCGCGTCCGGGGCGGGCTCCGGGAGCTCCACGGGACGCGCGGCGAGGTCTTGATCCTGTCGGGCTCGGGGACCGGGGCGATGGAGGCCGCGGTCGTCAACCTCTGCTCCCACGGCGACCGGGTGATCGTGATCCGCTGCGGGAAGTTCGGGGAGCGGTGGGCGGAGATCTGCCAGGCCTTCGGTGTCGAAGTCCTCGCCCTCGACGCCCCCTACGGCGAGAGCGTCGCGCCGGAGCGCCTCGCCGCCGCGCTCCGCGAGCACCCCGAGGCCCGGGCGGTCCTCGCCACCCAGAGCGAGACCTCCACCGGCGTCCTCGAGGAGATCGAGGCCTACGCGGCCCTCACCCGCGCCGGCGAGACCCTCCTGGTGGTGGACGCCGTCTCGAGCCTCGGCGTCGTCGCCTGCCCGATGGACGCCTGGGGCGTGGACGTGGTGGTCTCGGGCTCCCAGAAGGGGCTCATGTGCCCGCCGGGGCTCGCCTGCATCGCCCTCAGCGAGCGGGCCTGGGCCCGGGTCGGGCGCGCGGACCTGCCGCGCTTCTACTGGGACCTCACGGGGGAGCGGGCCTGGCAGGCCAGGGGCCAGACCCAGTTCACCCCGCCCGTCTCCCTCCTCATGGGGCTGGACGCGGCCCTGGGGCTCCTCCGGGCCGAGGGGCTCGCCGACGTCTACCGGCGCCACGCGCGGCTGGCCCGGGCCACGCGGGCCGGGGTCGAGGGGCTCGGCCTGGGCCTCTTCGCGAAGGCGACCCCCTCTCCCGCGGTCACGGCGGTGGTCGCCCCGCCGGGGATCGACGGCGAGGCGGTGGTGCGGGCCTACGGCGAGGCGCACCACATCACGATCGCGGGCGGGCAGGGGGAGATGAGGGGCACGCTCTTCCGCCTCGCCCACCTCGGCTACGTGGGGGACTTCGACGTGATCGTGGCCCTGGCGGCGCTCGAGCGAGTCCTGGCCGGGCTCGGCCACCCGGTGGACTTCGGGGCCGGGCTGCGCGCCGCCCAGAAGGCCCTGGAGGAGGCGTGAACGCCAAGCGGGTCCTGGTCACCGACTCGCTCCACGAGGTCGGCATCGAGACCCTGCGCCGGGAGGGACTCGAGGTCGAGGTCGTCCCGACCCTGCCGCCCGAGGAGCTGGCCCGGCGGCTCGGGGGGGTCGCGGGGCTCATCGTCCGGAGCGCCACCAAGGTCACCGAGGAGGTCCTCCGGGCGGCCGACGCCCTGGAGGTCATCGGGCGCGCCGGGACCGGGCTCGACAACGTGGCCGTCGAGGCGGCGAGCCGCCGCGGGGTCGTCGTCATGAACACCCCGGGGGCCAACACCATCGCGGCGGCCGAGCACGCCTGGGCCCTGCTCCTCGCCCTCGCCCGCCAGGTCCCCCAGGCCCACGCGTGCCTGAAGGGCGGCAAGTGGGAGCGCGAGCGCTTCCTCGGCGCTGAGGTCTACGGCAAGACGCTGGGGATCGTCGGCCTCGGCCGGATCGGGACCGAGGTCGCCCGGCGGGCCCAGGGGTTCGGCATGACCGTGATCGCCTACGACCCCTACCTCACCGAGGAGGTCGCCAAGCGCCTTGGCGTCGAGCTGGTTGAGCTGGACGCCCTGCTCGCCCGCGCCGACTTCGTCACCCTCCACATCCCCCTGACCCGGGAGACCCGCGGCCTGATCGGGCGCCGCGAGCTCGACCGGATGAAGCCGGGGGCGCGGCTGGTCAACTGCGCGCGCGGCGGGATCGTGGACGAGGCCGCCCTCGCCCAGGCGATCGCGGCGGGGAAGGTGGCGGGGGCGGCGCTGGACGTCTTCGAGGAGGAGCCGCCCTGGGGCTCGCCCCTGCTGGAGCTGGACCCGGTGGTCGTGACCCCGCATCTCGGCGCCTCCACCGAGGAGGCCCAGACCCAGGTGGCCCGGGCGATCGCGCAGCAGGTGGCGGACCTGCTCCTCCGGGGGGTCGTGCGGAACGCCGTGAACGCCCCCAGCGTGGACCCGGAGCTCCTCCAGGAGCTCCGCCCCTACCTCGAGCTGGCCGACCGGCTCGGGCGCTTCCTCGGCCAGTTCGCCGAGGGGCGGATGGCCGAGGTCCAGCTCCGCTATGCCGGCGAGGTCGCCGCCCTGGCTACCGGGCCCCTGACCGTGACCTTCCTGCGCGGCCTCCTGGCGGCGATCCTGGAGGAGAACGTGACGGATGTGAGCGCGCCGGCCCTGGCGCGCCAGCGCGGGCTCCGGGTCACCGAGTCCCGGACCCTGGTGAGCGAGGACTTCGCGAGCCTCCTCGACGCCGAGCTCCGGACGGACCGCGGGGCCTGGCGGGTCGCGGGGACCCTCTTCTACCGCCGGGAGCCGCGCATCGTCCGGATCAACGACCTGGCCCTGGAGGCGGTGCCCTCGGGGTGGATGCTGGTCTCCTCCAACGTGGACGTCCCGGGGGTGATCGGCCGGATCGGCACCCTCTTCGGGCGCCACGGGATCAACATCGCCGGGATCCAGCTCGGCCGGGAGCGGCCGGGGGGGCGCGCCGTCTCCGTCCTCAACCTCGACGACCCCGTCCCCGACGCCGTGCTCGCGGAGCTCCGCGCTCTCCCCGACATCCTCTCCGCCAAGCTCATAAAACTCTGAGAAACTCGGAGGAGGGGCCAGAGCCCCCGTTCCGACGCCCCACTGGGCACCCCCCGGGGAGCCGCCGGCCCCCCGCTCCACACGCCCCGCGGCGCCCCCGTCTGTGGCTCGCCGGCCGGGGCCCCTCCTCTTTGTCCTCCGCTCGCGTGCCGGCTTCCCCACCCGGCTCGCTCACGACGGGGACCCGCGCCGCTGCGCTTAACGTTCCGCTCGGGGCCGCCACCTCCCCGGGGGGCCGTGGTCGGCGAGCGGCCTGCCTTCCGGGCTTCGCGGGCGCCGGGATCGCTGGCATTTCACGGTTGGCTCCTTTACAATAGGCAGGGTTTGGACACGGACCGATGAGCGCGATCGAGCGACCGGGCTTTTCGACCCAGCTCCCCAAGGGGGTCCAGCTCTACCTCCCGGACGAGGCCGCCCGGAAGCGGCACGTCGAGGGGCGGCTCCTGGAGGTCTTCCGGCTCTGGGGCTTCCGCGAGGTCATCACGCCCAGCTACGAGTACTTCGACGTCCTGGCGGTGGGGACCGACGAGGCCCTCCAGGAGCGGATGTTCAAGCTGGTGGACCGGGAGACCGGGCGGATGCTCGCCCTCCGCGCCGACATCACCCCCCAGCTCGCCCGGATCGCCGCCACCCGCCTCCGCGACCGCCCCAAGCCCCTCCGCCTCGCTTACGTCACCAACGTCTTCCGCTACGAGGAGCCCCGGGTCGGCCGCCACCGGGAGTTCTACCAGGCCGGGGTGGAGCTGATCGGCCTCCCCAAGCCCGAGGCCGACACCGAGATGATCGCCATGGCCATCGAGGGGTTCCGGGCCCTCGGCCTGGACCGGTTCCAGATCGACGTGGGGCAGGTGGAGTTCTTCCGCGGGATCCTCGAGACCCTCGCCCCCGACGGCGCGACGGCCCGCGCGCTCCGGGAGGCCCTGCGCCGGAAGGACGCCGCGGAACTCGAGCGCCTGGTCGGCGCGCTCGGGCCGCCCCCGGCCACCGGGGATCTCCTGCTGGCGCTGCCGAGCCTCTACGGCCGCGCGGAGGTCCTGGAGCGGGCGGCCAAGCTCGTCAACAACCCCCGCTCCGAGCGGGCCCTGGAGAACCTCGTCGAGATCCATCGGCTCCTCACCGCCTACGGCCTCGTCGAGCACATCATCCTCGACCTCGGGGAGGTCCGCGGGTTCGACTACTACTCCGGCGTCGCCTTCGAGGGGTACGTCGCCGGCCTCGGCGCCGAGCTCTGCGGGGGCGGGCGCTACGACCACCTCCTGGGCCGCTTCGGCCCGCCCTGCCCGGCGACCGGGTTCGCCTTCGACGTGGACCGGCTCCTCCTGGCGCTGGAGGCCCAGGGGGTCGAGGTCCCGGTGCGGGGGCCGGAGGTCTTCATCATCGACTTCACCGAGGACAAGACCGCGGCGCTGGCGCTCTCCCGGCGGCTCCGGGGCCTCGGGCTCGCCGTGGCCCGCGACATCATCAGCCGCGGCCTCGAGGAGTCGATCGCCTACGCCCGCGAGATCCGGGCCGGCCGGGTCCTCGTCATCGGCGCCCCCGGGGCGGCGGCCGGGACCGCCCGGGTCCTCGACCTCGCGACGGGTCGCGAGACGGTCTGGACCCTGGCCGAGCTGCTGGCCCGGCCCGAGCGCCTGATCGAGCCGCTCCCGGCGGCGGGAGGGGTCCGTGCCTAACATCGTCGTGGTCGGCGCCCAGTGGGGGGACGAGGGGAAGGGGAAGATCGTCGATCTCCTCGCCGGCTGCGCGGACGTGGTCGCCCGCTACCAGGGCGGGAACAACGCCGGCCACACGGTGGTCATCGGGCGCGAGAAGTTCGTCCTCCACTCCATCCCCTCGGGGATCCTCCACCCGGGCAAGCGCTGCGTGATCGGGTGCGGCGTGGTCGTGGACCCGGCCTCCCTCATCGAGGAGATGAGCGAGCTGGTCCGGCGCGGGATCTCGCTGGACGGCCTGTGCATCTCCCAGAACGCCCACCTGATCCTCCCCTACCACCGGGCGCTCGACCAGGCCGCCGAGGCCCGGCGGGGCGACCGGAAGATCGGGACGACCGGGAAGGGGGTGGGGCCGGCCTACGTGGACAAGGCCGCGCGGCTCGGGGTCCGGATGGCCGACCTGCTGGACGAGGAGCTGCTCCGCGAGAAGATCGAGGCGAACCTCCGGGAGAAGAACCCCATCCTCGAGACCCTCTACGGCCATCCCGGCTTCACCGCCGAGGCGATCCGGGTCGAGTGCCTCCGGCACGGGGAGGTCCTCGCCCCCCACATCGCCGACACCGTGCGGCTCCTGGCCGAGTGGATGGAGGCGGGGGCCTCGGTGCTCTTCGAGGGGGCCCAGGGGACGATGCTCGACATCGACCACGGGACCTACCCCTACATCACCGCCTCCAGCGCCTCGGCGGGCGGGGCGGCGACGGGGACCGGGGTGCCGCCCACCCGGCTCGACGGCGTGCTCGGGGTCTCGAAGGCCTACACGACGCGCGTCGGGAGCGGGCCGTTCCCCACCGAGCTGGCGGGGCCCGCGGGGGACCTCCTCCGCACCCGCGGCAACGAGTACGGCGCCACCACGGGCCGGCCGCGGCGCTGCGGGTGGTTCGACGCCGTCGTCCTCCGCCACGCCGTGCGGATCAACGGGCTCGACACCCTCGCGGTGACCAAGCTCGACGTCCTCGACCCCTATCCGCGCATACCGATCTGCGTGGCCTACCGCTACCGGGGGACGCTCCTCCGCGACTTCCCCTTCGAGGAGCGGGTCCTCCGCGAGGTGGAGCCGGTCTACGAGGAGGTCGAGGGATGGGAGGTCTCGACCGCGGGGCTCCGGAGCCTGGAGGAGCTCCCGCCCAGGGCCCGCGCCTACCTGGCGCGCCTCGAGGAGCTGGTCGGACGGGAGATCTCCCTCATCTCCACCGGCGCGATGCGCGAGGAGACCGTCGTGCTCGAGGGGTCGCCCCTGCTCCGGTGGTTCCCGCCGCTCCGCTCGGCCTGCGTTCGCTGAAACTCGGAGGGGGGCTCCGCCCCCC
>JACPHL010000210.1 GCA_016188625.1 Candidatus Rokuibacteriota bacterium
TCGAGGAGGATCCCGTGGTCCAGTCCGCCCTGGGCCCGGAGCTGGCCGCGGAGTTCATCAAGGTCAAGCGCCAGGAGTGGGTCCGCTACCACAACACGGTGACCCCGTGGGAGGTGGACCGCTACCTCACGCTCTTCTGAGCCCGTGGCCGGGCGCATGACCGAGCCCGCGCGACGGGAGACGGGGCGGCCCCTCACGCTGGCGCCCTCCGGCATGGTGGCCTCGCCCCATGCCCTGGCCTCGGAGGCGGGGGTGGCGGTCCTCCGGGCCGGCGGCTCGGCGGTGGACGCCGCCATCGCCGCCAATGCGGTCTTGAGCGTCGTCTACCCGCACCAGTCGAGCCTGGGCGGGGACGCCATCGGGCTCATCTACGACGCCCGGGCCAGGCGGGTCCGCTCCCTGAACGCCTCCGGCCGCGCGCCGGCCGCGGCCACCCTCGAGGAGTTCCGTCGGCGCGGCCTGGACGAGATCCCGACCCGCGGGCTCCTGCCGGTCACGGTCCCCGGGACGGTGGCCGGCTGGTGGGCCGCCCACCAGGCCTACGGCCGCCTCCCGTGGCGCACGCTCTTCGAGCCCGCCATCGCCTACGCCCGGGAGGGGTTCCCGGTCACGGCCCGCCTCAGCGCCTGGATCGAGCGCTCGATGTCCGTCATCACGAAGGAGCCGACCACCGCGGCGATGTACCTCCAGGACGGGGAGGCCCCGCGCCCCGGGGCGCGCCTGGTCCAGCCGCGCCTCGCCCGGAGCCTCGAGCTGGTCGCCGAGGGCGGGCGCGAGGCCTTCTACGCGGGCGAGATCGCCCGGGAGATCGTCGCCTTCGCGGGCGCGCACGGCGGGCTCCTCGCCGAGCCGGACTTCGCCGAGGCCCGCGCGGAGTGGGGCGAGCCCCTGCCCACCACCTACCGCGGGGTCGCCATCTATGAGCCTCCCCCCAACACCCAGGGGATCAGCGCCCTCCAGATGCTGAACATGCTCGAGGAGGACGACCTGGGCGCCCTCCCCTACCTCGGCCCCGACCTCATCCACCTCCTCGTGGAGGCGAAGAAGGTCGCCTTCGCCGACCGGAACCGCCACATCGCCGACCCGGCCTTCGTCGAGGTCCCCGTGGAGCGGCTCCTCGACAAGGCCTACGCCCGGGAGCGCCGGCGGCTGATCCGCCCCGATCGTGCGACGGCCTGGGACGAGATCGCCGCGGGGAGCCTCGCGGGGGACACGGTGTACGTGGCCGTGGTGGACCGGGAAGGGAACGCGGTCTCCCTCGACCAGAGCCTCTATATGCTCTTCGGCTCCGGCGTGGTCGCGGGCGGGACGGGCATCCTGCTCCACAACCGCGGAGCCTACTTCTCCCTGGACCCCCGCCACCCCAACCGGCTCGAGCCCGGCAAGCGCCCCTTCCACACCCTGATGGCCTCGCTGGCCTTCCGCGGCGGGCGCCTCTGGGCCGTCTTCGGGTGCATGGGGGCGGACGGCCAGCCGCAGATCCACCTCCAGGTCTACTCGGCGATGATCGACCACGGCCTCGACCTCCAGGAGGCGATCGAGGCCCCCCGGTGGCTGTCGGGCCGCTTCGCCATCGGCGACCCCCGCGACCTCCTGAACTGCGAGGGACGCTTCCCCCCCGAGACCCTGGAGGGGCTCAGGGTCCGGGGTCACAAGCTCAACGTCTGGGACCCCTGGCACGAGTTGACCGGTCACGCCCACGGGGTGGTCATCGACCCCGAGTCGGGCGTCCGGATGGGGGCCTCGGACCCCCGCTCCGACGGCGCCGCCATCGGCTATTAGGTCTCGGAGGGGGTTGAACCCCGCGCTCGGGGGTCCGGTGCTATACTGGGGGTGACCTCACGAAAGGGGGGGGTGATCGTGGCGCTCTACATCATGCTCTCCACCCTGTCGGAGTCCGGGCGGAAGGTGATCCGGCAGCGGCCGGGCTGGATCCGGAAGGTCAATCACGAGGTGGAGCGGATGGGCGTGCGGGTCGTCTCCCAGTACGCGGTCCTGGGTCCCTACGACTTCGTCACCGTGCTTGAGGCCCCGGACAACGAGACCGTCGCCCGGGTCTCCATCGAGCTCGGGGCGAGGGGCTCGGTCCAGATGATGACCATGGCCGCCATCCCGCTGGACGACTTCATCGGCCGGATCTCGGGCGGCGACGGGCGGCCCCGCAGGGGGCGGCGCAAGCGCTGAGCCGGAGGCCGGGGGCCCGTCGATCCGTGGCGCGACGATGGGCCCGAACGTGGCGGGGGAGAGCCGCCGGATGGGCGAGGTGCTGGAGGAGATCCGCGGGGTCTACGCGTCGGTCGGGATCCGGGTCGCGGAGCCGGCGGCCTACGGGACCTACTACCGGCTCCGCTGCGAGGGGTGCGACGGCTACCTGGGGGTGGTGGGAGACCGCCTCCTCCCCGGCCTGATGGCGAGCCTCCTGGAGGCCCAGCGCGACCTCTACGCCGACGGGCTCCTGGGGTGCGGCTGCGGCCATCAGGCGGCGAAGACCGGCGGGCAGGCCGGCCGGTGGCGGGAGCCGGCCCCCGAGGGGCTCGGCCCCGAGGCCTGGCCGCTCTGGCGCCGGGCCTACGCCGGGGGCGATCCGCTCCCGGCCTTCCCGCGCCGCGAGGGGCCCTCGCCGCACCGCTTCGAGGAGGGCGACCCGCTCCCCGACGAGTATCGGGGACTCCTGCTCAAGATGCTGGCCCACGAGGGGGAGCGGGCGGGGAACAAGAGCTTCTGGGGGTTCATGGCCACCTGCGCGGACCTGGCCGAGGCTCTCGCCCCCTCCGAGGAGGCCCGGGCCCTCAAGGCCGAGTATCTCGCCGAGGAGATGAAGCACGCCATCCTCTTCCACCGCCTGGCCACCGGCCTGGCCCGCGACTTCGCGCTGAAGGACGTCCCCTACACCCACTACGCCTTCCATCTCCCCCGCGAGTGCTGGGCCGACGACGCCTTCTTCCACTTCTTCGTGGATCTGAACGGGGCTTTCCACGCCCGGGACTGGCGGGGTTCGAGCTACCTTCCCCTGACCAAGATCGCGGCGACGGTGGAGCGGGACGAGCTGGGCCACTCCGAGATGGGGTACCACTTCCTCGCGGGGCTCTCGGCCCACTCAGAAGGGCGGGTCCAGGTCCAGCGGCTGCTCGGCAAGTGGTACCCCGCGGCCCTGGACATGTTCGGCCGGGCCGCCTCCCCGAACGTCCCTCGCTTCATCGGGTGGGGGCTGAAGAGCCTGGGGAACGAGGAGATCCGTCAGGCCTACCGGGACTATGTAGACCGGAAGCTCGCCGCCCTCGGGCTCGAGCTGCCGGACCCGACCCACCGCCGCTTCTTCCGCTGAGACCCTTGCCCGCCTAACGGGGTGGGGCGGGGGGTCCCGACGCAACCGTCACGACGAGGGGGGACCCCGGCCCCTCGAGGTGAGCCCATGGTGCTGGAGACCAAGGCCCCCAGGATGTGGATCGACGGCCAGCCGGCATCCGCCGTCTCAGGGAAGGAGTTCGCCGTCGTCAACCCGGCCACCGAGGAGGAGCTGGCCCGGGTCCCCGAGGCGGGGGCCGAGGACGTGGACCGGGCGGTCCGCGCCGCCCACCGGGCCTTCGAGGAGGGACCCTGGACCCGCCTCCGGCCGCGGGAGCGGGCTCGGTGCCTCTTCCGCCTCGCCGACCTGATCCGCGAGCACCGCGAGCCCCTGGCCCTGCTCGAGGCGCAGAACGTCGGCAAGCCGATCCGGGACGCCCGGGACGAGGTCGGGATGGTGGCCGACTGCTTCGAGTACTACGCCGGGGCCGTCACGAAGCTCTTCGGCGAGACCATCCCCACCAACGCCCCCGGCCTGGACTTCACCCTCCGGGAGCCGATCGGGGTGTGCGCCCTGATCGTCCCCTGGAACTTCCCGCTCGTGATCGCCTCCTGGAAGGTCGCCCCCGCCCTGGCCGCGGGGAACGCGGTCGTCCTCAAGCCGGCCAGCTACACCCCGCTGACGGCCCTGGCGCTGGGCCAGCTCGCCCAGGAGGCGGGGCTCCCGCCGGGGGTCGTCAACGTCGTGGCCGGCCCGGGCGGGACGGTCGGGGCCGAGCTGGTCCGCCATCCCCTGGTGGCGAAGGTCGCCTTCACCGGCGAGACCGCGACGGGGCGGGCGATCATGGGGCTCGCGGCGGAGGGGATCAAGCGGGTCTCACTCGAGCTCGGCGGGAAGTCCCCCCTCATCGTCTTCGAGGACACCGACATCGACCAGGTGGTCGAGTCCTCGCTGGGGGTGGTCTACGGGAACGCGGGGCAGGACTGCTGCGCCCGGAGCCGGGCCTTCGTCCAGCGCGAGGTCTACGATGCCTTCTGCGAGGCCTTCGCCGCGCGGAGCCGGCGGCTCCGGGTCGGCGATCCCCTCGACCCCGAGACCGAGATGGGCCCGCTCATCTCGGGGGCCCAGCGGGAGCGGGTGAGGGGGTACGTGGCGGTCGGGCAGGAGGAGGGGGCGAGGCTCCTCGCCGGCGGAGGGGTGCCGGCCGGGGTCGGGCGGGGCTTCTACCTCGACCCCGCGGTGTTCACCGACGTGACCCCGGCCATGCGGATCGCCCGCGAGGAGATCTTCGGGCCGGTCCTCGCGGTGCTCCCCTTCACGGACGAGGAGCCGCTGATCCGGGCGGTCAACGACTCCATCTACGGCCTCTCCGGCTCGATCTGGACCCGCGACCTGGGCCGCGCCCTCCGCGTGGCCCGGAGGGTCCAGACGGGCGTGCTCTCCATCAACGGCTCCACGAGCGTGCACCTCGAGGCGCCCTTCGGCGGCTACAAGCAGTCGGGCCTCGGGCGGGAGCTCGGGATGCACGCCCTTCAGCTCTACACCGAGGTGAAGAACGTCCACATCGCCCTCGGCTGAAGGGGGTGCCAACATGGCGGACGAGCGACGGCAGCTGGACGAGGACCTGGCCGATTGTCTCACGGAGGCCTCCACCCTGCAGAGCCGGCTCATGGAGCTGACCGAGCGGGTCCACGCCCTGACAGGCGTCCGGACGTCCCAGGACCGAGCGGACCGGGCCAAGATCGCCGGGATGATGTTCGGGGTCTTCGCCCACCTGGAGAGCCTGAAGCGGCTGATCCAGGAAGACGCCTGAGGCAGGCCCTCAACCCCGTCACGGCGCCGGCGGCGGCCGGTGCCCCCGGGAGGTCCACGATGGCTACCTACATCCTCCTCTCCACGCTCAGCGAGTCGGGTCGCCAGACCGTCAGGGAGCGGCCGGAGCGGATCAAGGAGGTGAACAAGGAGCTCCAGGGGATGGGGGTGAAGGTCATCGCCCAGTACGCCGTCCTCGGTCCCTACGACTTCGTCAACATCGTCGAGGCGAAGGATAACGAGACCATCGCCCGGGCCTCGGTGGAGCTGGGGGCGCGCGGCACGGTGTCCATCATGACCATGGCGGCGAGTCCGCTTGAGGAGTTCCTCGCCGGCCTGAAGAAGGGCAAAAAGAAGTAGCCACCGAGCGTAGGGAGGGGGGGCGGAGAAGATAAGCCCACAACGCGCGTTCACTTTTGGCGACAAGGAGTTGTAAAATTCGACTGCGAAGGAGGAGAGTCCATGAAGCGAGACGAATTGTTACAACGGATTTCCATTGATCCAAACATCTGTTTCGGCAAGCCGTGCATCCGGGGACATCGTATCTGGGTGTCGCTGATCTTGGACTTTTTGGCCAGCGGCTGGACCTTCGAGCAGATCCGGGAAAACTACCCGGGAATCGAGGAAGCCGACATCCTGGCATGCATCGCTTATGGGGCTGAGATGTCCCGCGAGCGCTACGTCGAGCTGCCGGTGGCGAACCAGCCGTGAACCTCAAGCTGGACGAGAATCTGGGCGAGCGCGGGGCGAGTCTGTTCCGGTCTGAAGGGCATGACGTGGCCACTGTGCCAGGTCAAGGCATGTCGTCCGCCCGCGACCACGACCTGATCGCGGCCTGTCAGGCCGAGCGCCGGTGCCTGGTCACGCTCGATCTGGACTTCAGCAACCCGCTTGTCTTCCCACCGCGGGATTACAGCGGTATCGCCGTCCTACGTTTCCCACGCAAGCCCACTGAGGAAGACCTCTTTGAGGTCTACCGTAAGCTCTGCGGAGAACGGGGAGAGGAGTTCGCTCTCGCGGTGGTGGCCCAGATGAAGCGGACTCGCCTCGTCCCCCTCTCGGAGACGATTGCGCTCGAAGCCGCGGACCTTAGCCTCAGGCACTCCCTCTCGATGGCGGACGCCTTCATCCTGGCTACCGCTCGCCATGCCAGGTGTCCCCTCGTCACCAGTGACGCCCATTTTCGAGGATTGGATGGGGTGACGTATATCGCGTGAGGGTCCAGCGCTCGGTGCGCCGGATCGTCCTGCACCTGCCCGCGACGTTCCCCTGGCTGCCCACGTGGCAGCCCCCCCCATAGGCGCTTTGTGTAACGTCGTTTTAAGAAAGGCCTCTATTGAAAGATCCTTGACGCTACGGGGCGCGGTGTGCTAGATGGAGCCGACAAACCTTCGCGGAGGCGCGCCTCAGCCATGCCAAAGACCATCGGCTTCATCGGACTCGGCATCATGGGCCGGCCCATGGCCAAGAACCTCCTCAAGGCCGGCTACTCCCTGGTGGTCCACAACCGGAGCCAGGCCCCGGTTCAGGAGCTGACCGGCCTGGGGGCCAAGGCCGCCCGCCCGCCGCGGGAGGTCGCGGCCGGCTCTGAGGTGATCATCACGATCCTCCCAAACTCGCCGGATGTTGAGCAGGTCGCCCTGGGGCCGGACGGGCTGATCGAGGGGGTCCGGGGCGGCCAGCTCTGTGCGGACATGTCCACCATCTCCCCGATCGTCTCCCAGAAGGTGGGGGCGGAGCTGGCGAAGAAGGGGGTGCGGATGCTCGACGCCCCGGTCTCGGGCGGGGAGGCAGGGGCGATCCAGGGGACCCTGTCGATCATGGTCGGGGGGGAGCGGGCCGCCTTCGACGAGGCCCTCCCCATCTTCCAGGCCATGGGGAAGACCATCACCTACCTCGGCCCCCTCGGCTCCGGCGGGTTCACCAAGCTGGCCAACCAGATCATCGTGGCGCTGAACCTCACGGCGATCGCCGAGGCCCTGGTCCTGGCCGCCAAGGCGGGGCTGGACATCGAGCTGACCATCAAGGCCCTGGAGCCGGGCCCTGGAGATGAAGACCCCGAACTACCTCGCCCACGAGTTCAAGCCCGGCTTCAAGATCGACCTCCACTACAAGGACCTCGGACTGATCATGGAGGCGGCCCGGGCGCTCGGCGTGCCGTTGCCCACCACCGCCGTGGTGCAGGAGCTCTTCAGCGCGCTCCGGGTCCGGGGCCGGGGAGGGCTCGATCACTCGGGCGTCGTCACGCTCCTCGAGGACCTGGCCGGGGTGGAGGTGAAGAAGCGCGGCTGAGCGACGGGGCGAGCGGGGACAGGCCCCGCGGGTGATCCGGGGGGCGGGTGCGTCTCTGAGGAGGCACCGTGGTCAAGGTCCGGAGGGTCCGGAAGGGGGATCTCGCGAGGGTCCGCGAGGTCATCGAGTCGGGCTTCGCGGACTACTTCGAGCGCCAGCTCGGCTCGCGCCCCCGGCAGGTCTTCGGCGGGGCCCAGTACGTGCACCACCGCTGGCTCATGGAGCCGTGGGGGTGCTTCGTCGCCGAGGAGAACGACACCAAGATCGTCGGGGCCTCCATCGCCATCGCCTGGGGGAAGGTCGGGATCTTCGGGCCGGTCGCGGTCCTCACCCCCTATCAGAACCAGAAGATCGCCCAGGGCCTGCTGAAGGCGAGCCAGGGGTTCTTCGACGAGAACAAGGTCACCCTCCAGGGCGTGGCGACCTTCTACGGGAGCCCCAAGCACCTCCTCCTCTACCAGAAGTTCGGCTTCAAGCCCAAGGGGCTCCTCGCCGTCACCACCCGGTCGCTGGAGCGGCGCGAGCCGACCCCGCCGGCCAGGCCTTCGCGCTCCGCGCCCGAGATCCGGCGCCTCTCCTCCCTGAAGGAGGCGCAGAAGAAGGCGATGCTGGGGCGGCTCAGGCGGATCACGAACCGGATCTACCCGGGGCTGGACCTGTCCAAGGAGGTCGAGATCGTGGACAGCCTCGCCCTGGGCGACGTCCTGCTCCTGGAGCGGGAGCGCCAGGTCCTGGGCTTCGCCATCTGCCACACCCCCGGGGCGAGCGAGGCCCCCCACGGGGCCCTCTACGTGAAGGTCCTGGCCATGGACCCGACCCGGCGGCGGCCCGAATACTTCGCGCAGCTCCTGGGCGCGGCCGAGGAGATGGCGGTGGGGGCCGGCCTCCAGCGGATCATCGCGCCGGTCTACACGCGGTACTGGCGGGCCTATCAGGCCCTCCTGACGGCCGGCTACCAGATCGACATGCTCCTGGTCCGGATGAAGCGGGGGAAGAAGGAAGACTACGAGCGGGAGGACGACTTCGTCCTGGACGACTGGCGATAAAATTCGAAGGGGGGCGTCGGCCCCCCTCCGAGCCTCCCCCCAGGGTTGCGGCGGCAAAGCCGCCGCTCGAAGCGGACCGTCCATCCGCGCGCCGAGGATCCACAGCGCGCGGAACCTCCGCGTCCTGCCCTGTGTTGAGGGCTCTTCCGGCTTTCGAGTGGGTGAGGGGGCCCTGCCGGGGGTTCCCGGCGAGCCCGTTGAGCGAGCGGGAACCCCCGGCAGCCGGCCTCGCCCACACGACTTCCTGAAGACCCGTGCTAAGATGCGGGGGACAACATTTCCCATCGGAGGGGCGCCATGGCGCGCGCACAGGCTCTGATCGCTTATGCGCCGATCCCGCTCCGGCTCGGGCTCGGCCTCATCCTCCTCGTCCACGGGGCCCAGAAGATCTTCGTCCTCGGCCCGGGACAGGTGGCCGGCTACTTCGCCAATCTCGGGCTCGAGCCGTCCGGCCTCCTCGCCTGGGTGGCGATCGCCGTGGAGTTCGGCGGCGGGGTCTGCCTCCTCCTCGGGCTCCTGACCCGGCTCGTGGGGCTGCTCTTCGCCATCGAGATGGCGGTGGCGATCTGGAAGTACCATGCCCCGCAGGGCTTCTACGTCAGCCAGAACAGCTACGGCTACGAATTCGCCATGCTCCTGATCGCCGGCTGCCTGGCCCTGATCCTGGCCGGCCCCGGCCGCTTCGCCGTGGATCGGCCCGTCGGGATCGAGAAGTGAGCTCGCTCCTCCCAGGGCACGCCACCGGGGCCGGGACCGCCGCCTACCGCGAGCGGCTGGGCGGTCGGGCCGGCGCGGGCCACTTCCGCGAGCACCAGGGGCTTTGGCTCTCCTCCCTCGGCCTCGGGACCTACCTGGGGGGCGAGGACCAGCGCACCGACGACCTCTACCGGGGCGCCATCCTCCGCGCCCTCGAGCTGGGGATCAACGTCATCGACACCGCGATCAACTACCGCGCCCAGCGGAGCGAGCGGGTGATCGGGGAGGCCCTGCGTGAGGCGATCTCGCGGGGGACCGCCCGGCGCGAGGAGGTGGTCGTCGCCACGAAGGGCGGCTTCGTCCCCTTCGACGGCGCGGTCCCGCCCGACCCCCGCGTCTACGTGGAGGAGACCTTCGTCCGCCCCGGGGTCTTCCGCTGGGAGGAGTTCGTCGCCGGGTGCCACTGCATGACCCCGCGCTACCTCGCCGACCAGATCGAGCGAAGCCGGCGCAACCTCGGGCTCGAGACCCTGGACATCTACTACGTCCACAACCCCGAGACCCAGCTGGGCGAGGTCCCCCGCGAGGAGGTCTACCGCCGGCTGCGGGCGGCCTTCGAGGCCCTCGAGGCGGCCGTCGCCGAGGGGAGGCTCCGGGCCTATGGGACGGCGACGTGGACCGGCTACCGCCAGCCCCCCGAGGCGCCCGACTACCTCCCCCTGGCCGAGCTGGCGCGCCTCGCCCGGGAGGTCGGGGGCGAGGGCCACCACTTCCGCGTGATCCAGCTCCCCTACAACCTGGCCATGCCCGAGGCCTACGCCCGCGCCAACCAGCCCCTCGACGGCCGGCCGGCGAGCCTCCTCGAGGCCGCCCGCGAGCTGGGGATCTACGTGATGGCCTCGGCCTCGATCCTCCAGGGCCGCCTGGCCCGGAACCTCCCCCCGGTGCTCGGCGAGCACCTCGCCGGGCTCGAGACCGACGCCCAGCGGGCGATCCAGTTCGTCCGCTCCACCCCGGGGCTGGGGACCTCGCTGGTCGGGATGAAGAGTCCGGGCCACGTCGAGGAGAACGCCCGGGTCATCGGCGTCCCTGTCGCCCCGCCGGAGGCGATCCGCTCCCTCTTCCGGTAGGGGGTGCGTCCTCACCGTCCTGGCCGGCTGAGAGCTTGGGTCCGCTCAGGATTTGACACCCTTATGACAACCCCGTGCGGGCCACGGGCTAGACTCCGGGCCGGGCGTCCGGCCCGATCGCGTATCGTCGAATCCGAGGGGATCACGCCGGTGTCTAACCTTCAAAAGGCGTCGAGGAATGTGCATCGCTTTTGAGTCCGACACTCCCCCGGATCCCTGCCGGGGTGTGGGCGGCTCTTGAGCCGTTGAGGAAAGGAGCGAGCCATGCAGTTACCTGGGTTTTCGTCCACCGGCGAGTGGACGCGACCGGGCGTCGGCCAGCTTCTTCTGAAGCTGGCCTGAGGCGGAGGGATGCCGGCCCAGCCTCACCGGGCCGTCAGCCCGGCCGCCAGCCGGGTCCTGGCCCGCCGCTCCACCTCCCTGGCCCCCCGGGTGGTGATCCTGGGGGGCGGGTTTGCCGGCGTGAACACGGCCCTGGAGCTGGCC
>JACPHL010000034.1 GCA_016188625.1 Candidatus Rokuibacteriota bacterium
GGCCGATGGGGGGTTGGGCATGGCAGCTATAGGACTCGCCAGGCGAGACGAAACATTAGAATACACCGGCCAGAAGGTGCGTAACCCGTACATGTACCTCCGCAGCGGCACCTACCTTCAGGTCAAGACTCGAGAGGGCAAACTCGGATGGATTCATGAGGCCGATGTTGTGGGGCTCAGTCGGGACTGAAAAGGACCTACGCCAAACAGGAGCCCAAGAGCCCGTGCCTTCAACCCACAGCATGGTGCCCCACGGCCGCGCTTCTCCGCCGGGTGTTCGCGCTGGAGGTCTTCATCGGTTCCGACTGCGTGACTCGACCCGCCAATTCGACGGGTAGGCGACCTGCGCCCGGACCGTTCTCGCGTGAGCCAGCGACAGGACCGGGGGGCCAGTACTAAGGTCGTCCGGTCAGGTCGAGGCGCCAGACCGTCGCAGGGTCCCGCCACCGCCTGAGCCAGAGCGTCCCGCCGTCCGACTCCACCACGACCGCCCCGTCCCGGTCGGTCCGGTAGAGGGCCGTGCCCAGGTCGGCGTAGCGAGCGAGCACCTCCGGCACCGGGTGCCCGAAAGGGTTGCGCGCCCCCGCCTGGATCACCGCCACCCGCGGCCCGACCGCCCGCGCGAAGGCCGGCGTGGACGAGGAGCGGCTGCCGTGGTGCGGGACCTTGAGCAGGAGGGCCCGGAGCGGGAGGCCGTTCGCGGCGAGGTCGGCCTCGGCCTCTTGCTCGATGTCCCCGGCCAGGAGGAGCGAGAGCGGACCCCAGTCGAGGCGGAGCACGAGCGAGGCGTTGTTCCTGTCCCCCCCTCCACGGGGCGAGCGGGGCAGCGGGCCGTCCGGCGGGTTCAGGGCCGTCACCGCGAGCCGGCCCAGCCAGAGCCGCTCGCCGCGCCGGAGTGCCCGGCGACGGACGCCGGCCTCGTCGAGGAGCGCCTCCACCTCCCCGCTCAAGGCCTCGGGCGCCGCGCTCACCCAAACTTCCGTGATCCGGAACTCCCGGAGGAGGCCCCTGAGCCCGCCGGCATGGTCGTGGTCGCTGTGGGTGAGCGCGAGCGCCGTCAGCGAGCCGATCCCGGCCTGCCGGAGGTAGGGGAGGATCACCCGCTCCCCGCGATCCGTCCGCCCCGGCCCGCCGCCCCCCGTATCGACCAGGAGGGCCTGCCCCTCCGGCGTGGTGACCAGGACCGCGTCCCCCTGGCCGACGTCGAAGAAGACGACCCGAAGGCGCGCGTCCCGCGTGAGCCAGGGGATCACGACGAGGGCGAGGCAGCCCAGGGTCACCATCGCCCCCGCCCACCGCCAGGCGCGCCCGCGCGCGAGGAAGGGGAGGAGCGCGAGCCCGGCGAAGGCGCCCACGACCAGGGCGAGCGGCGGCGTCGGCGGGTGGACGACGGCGAAGGGGAGGAGGGCGAAGCCCCGGACCGCGAGGCGCAGGACCAGGAGGCAGAGCCAGAGGGCCTGGAAGAGGAGGTGGGCGAGGCTCGCGCTGGCCACCGCGGCGAGGACGCTCAGGACCCCGAGCATGGTGACCAGGGCGGCCAGGGGGACGACGAGGAGGTTGGCCACGATCCCCACGAGCGAGAGCTGGTTGAAGTGGAGCGCCAGGACCGGGCTGACCCCGAGCTGGGCGGCGAGGGAGATGGCCGCGAGCGTGGCGATCCGGCGCGGGAGCCGGGTCGCCAGCACGCCCTCGAAGGGACGGGCGAGGTGGATGATCGCCGCGGTGGCGGCGAAGGTGAGCTGGAAGCCCGGATCGGCGAGGTCGCCCGGCCGCCAGAGGAGCAGACCCAGCGTGGCCGCGGCCAGGCTGTTCCAGGCGACCACCTCGCGCTCGAGGAGCCGGGCGACGAGGAGCAGGACGCCCATGACCGTGGCCCGGATGACCGAGGGCCGCCCGCCCACGATGATGGCGAACCCCAGGAGGCCGGCGAGGCCGACGAGGGCGGCCAGCCGGGGCCCGAGGCCCAGGGCGGAGAGGCCGAGGACGACGGTGCCGGCCACGATGGCGACGTGGAAGCCCGAGACGACCAGGAGGTGGTAGACCCCGGCGCGGCGGAAGTCCGCCACGAGTCCGGGCGGGAGGCGGCGCTCGCCGAGGAGGAGCCCCTCGAGGAGGGCCCCCGAGGCCGGGGGGAGGTGGGCGGCGACGGTCGCGTCGATCCACCGCCGGGCCCTGATTGGCCACGGCCGCGCGGCCTCGGGGAGGCGGAGGAGGGCGTCCCCTCGCCCGGTCCCGGCCAGGAGGATCCCGTTCCGGGCGAGATAGCCTGGGTAGTCGAAGGCGCCGGGATTCCTGAAGCCCGAGGGGCGGGCGAGCTTGAGGGGGACGCGGATCCGATCCCCGGCGGCGAGGGGAGGCGCCGGGCCGAAGAGGCTCACCAGGATCCGCCCCCGGACGGCCCGGTCGCTCTCCTCCAGGACGACCCGGTCCGCGGCGAGCCGAAAACGGTACCGGGGGCCGTCCTGCTCCGGCGCGTCCTCGACCGTCCCCTCGACGGTCGTCGGCCCCGCGGCGCGATGGTAGAGGAGATGGTCCGGGCCCGGCGGGAGGGTGGCCACGTCCGCGCGGACCCAGCCGGCCAGACCAGCCAGGACGAGGAGGCCCAGGGTGGCCGCCCCGAGGCGTTGCCGCCCGATCGCCACGGCGCTGACCGCCAGGAGCCCGAGCCCGGCCCAGGGGAGCCAGGCCGGCGGGGCGAGGGCGAGCCCGACCGCGACGCCGCCGGCGAAGGCGACCGCCACCGGGAGGAGCGGCACGGTCATCGGGCTCCTTCGCCCGCCTCGACGGTGACGAGCGGCGCGAGGGTTTCGACCGTCTTGGGCCCGATCCCGCGCACCCGGCGGAGATCCTGCGCGCTGCGGAACGGCCCGGCGCGCTCCCGCTCCTCGACGATCCGTCGGGCCAGGCGCGGGCCGATCCCGGGGAGGCGCTCGAGCGCCGAGGTCGGGGCGGCGTTGAGGTCGAGCCGGGGCGCGTCGGAGGCGGGCGCTGGGGCTGCCTCCCGGACGGCGGTGATCCGGTGAGGCGATCGGGACCGATCGCCTCGCGGGCGGGCGAGGGGCCGCGAGGAGCGCGGGGGCGCGCCGGTGGAGCGCTTCGACCCCGAACCCGACCAGGGCGCTACCGAGGAGGAGGCCGAGGACGGCCAGCTCCTGGCGCCGGTAGACCAGGCGCTGCCCGGCCTCGGCGAGGGCGGCGCCGAGCCGTCCCAGCCCCGCGCGCACCGCGCGCCACGGCCGCCAGGCCCGCATGCCGATACCAGCGAGCATCGGCCGTGCCAACCCGTTTGCTGGAGAGAACGCCGCCCCAGGGAGGCCTCGACCCCTCGCTCCACACGCTCCGCGGCGCACCCGTCAGTGGCTCGCCGGGCGGGGCCCCTCCTCTTTGTCCGCCGCTCGCCTGTCGGCGTCCCCACCCGGCTCGCTCACGACGGGGACCCGCGCCGCTCCGCTTAACGTTCCGCTCGGGGCCGAGGCCTCCCTGGGGGACCAGTACCCTTCA
>JACPHL010000199.1 GCA_016188625.1 Candidatus Rokuibacteriota bacterium
AGCGCCATCAGCGCCGCCCCCCGCGTTCCTCGTCCGGTCCCGCCGCCCGACTTTTCCGCTTGGTACCGTGAGGCTGACCCCGGAGGGCTTTGAGGTTCGCGCTGTCGAATTCGGCCCACGCACGGCGTCGAGCCGTCGGCGCTCCCGGGGCGCCCTGAAACCCCGAAGAGGGTTCCTTACGTTTGCGTGTCTCACTGATGCGTTTGCTTCATTGACAGGGTGGCGCGCTCAAGTCACTCTGATACATGAGAAAGCGATTCTCACTATGTGAAAATCATGGAACGCTCGCCTAGGACGGTCTACGCCCTCTGCCCCGCCGGCGCCCGCGCCCGAGGGGAGCCGCGCCGGTGACCCCCCACCACGCCAACGCCCTCCGCCGGGCCCTCGAGTCGGGGGGCTTCGCGGTCACCGTCGAGTTCGTCGTCCCGGAGGCCCGCGAGCCGTTCGAGACCGCCATCGCCCCGGCCCTGGAGCTGGCCCAGGCCATGAAGGGGGAGCCCCGCTGTCACGCCCTGGCCATCGGCGACCGGATCCGCTCCGACCATGACCACGACCCGATCGCCGTGGCGGAGCGGGTGGCCGAGGCGGGGGGGACGGCGCCCCTGGTCCACCTGGCCGGGAAGGACCGCTCCGCGGCGGCGGTCAGGGCGAGCCTCGAGCGACTGCTGGCGCTGGGGCTCGAGAATGTCCTGCTGATCACCGGCGACAAGGTCAAGGCCCCGCCCGGCGACCGGCCGGTCGGCCACGTCGACGCCGTCCACGCCATCCAGGAGGCCAAGGCCCTCTCCCCCGACTTCCTGGTCGCGGCGGCGGTCTGCCCGTTCAAGTACCGGGAGGAGGAGTGCCTGAATCAGTACCTGAAGATGGTCAAGAAGTGGCGGGTCGGGGCCGACTGCTTCATCACCCAGATCGGCTTCGACATGCGGAAGCTCAAGGAGCTCATCGCCTACGCGCGCGCCCGCGGGCTCGAGGTCCCGCTGCTCGCCAATGTCCTGGCCCTCACCGCCGGGCGCGGCCGCTACATCCGCGAGCACGCCATGCCGGGGATCACGATCCCGGACGAGCTCCAGGCCCTGGTGGAGGCGGAGGCCCAGGACCCCGCCAAGGGAGCCGCCCGGGCCCTCGAGCGCCTGGCCCTCCAGGCCCTCCTCGATCGGGTCGAGGGCCTCGAGGCGGCGATCCCGACCGAGGCGGCCTGGGCCGAGGCCTGGCAGGCCTCGCTGACCCGCCCCGACGGCACCCTGGTCCCTACGGCCCCTCCCGACGGCTTCTACCTGGACGGGGGGCCTCCGGCCCAGGGGGTGCGCGCCAGCGTCGGGGCGTACGCGAAGTATCTGGCCCTCGACGGGCTGGACCGCCTCCTCTTTCAAGAGGGGTCGCCGGGGGCGCGGCTCTTCGCCCCGCTCGCCCGGCGCCTGCCGGACGGCTCGAGGCTCGCCCGGGCCGTGCATGGCTTCGAGCGGCTCAGCAAGGAGCCCCTCGGATGCCAGAGCTGCGGCGTCTGCCGGCTCCCCCACACCTTCTACGTCTGCCCCGAGACCTGCCCCAAGGGGCTCGCCAACGGGCCCTGCGGGGGGACCCGGGAGAACACCTGCGAGTTCGGGGACCGGGAGTGCATTCACACCCTCACGTATCGGCTGGCGAAGCGGGCCCACGCCCTGAAGGCGCTGGAAGCGGTCGTCATCCCCGCGGTCCCGGCGGAGCGGCGGGGGACCTGCTCGTGGATCCACCACTTTCGGGGGCAGGACCCGCCGGTCGTCCGACTCGTCGGACCCCGCCGCGGGGACCCGACCGGGCCCCCCGACCCGGAGGCATCGTCAGCATCATGAGCGACGCCCTCATCGTCATCGGCGAGAACCTCAACGCGACCCGGAAGCTCAAGGCCACCAGCCCCCGGATCGTCCCCCTGGACGACCACCGGTGGGGGCTCGGCTACACCGACCTCGGAGGGACCAAGCGGGTGCTGGACCTCACCGAGTGCTACCCGAAGGACCCCGAGGAGCGGGGCCGGGCCCTGGTCCCCTACATCGCCCAGGCGATCCGGGTCCGTGATCTCGACTACCTGGCCTACGCGGTCCACGCCCAGATCCGGGCGGGGGCGGACCTCATCGACTGCTGCGTGGACGAGATGTCCCCCTGGCCCGAGGAGCGGATGGCGCACATGCGCTGGCTGATCACGACGCTCCAGTCCATGACGGACGTCACCCTGAGCGTGGACTCCTCGGACCCCGACACCATCGCCGCGGGGCTTGAGGTCTACGACCGGAAGAAGAGCCGGCCCTGCATCAACTCCGTCAACCTCGAGGAGGGCCGGCTGGTCCTCCTGGACCTCGCCAGGGAGTACGACGCCCTGCTGGTGGCCAATGCCTCGGGGCGGGAGGGGATGCCCTCCAGCGCCCAGGAGCGGGTCGACAACCTCTGCCAGGTCATGGGCCACATGGACCGCGCCGGGATCCCCCTGAAGGATCGCTACCTCGACGGGCTCGTCTTCCCGATCGGCGCCGGGCCCGACTTCGGCACCCACTACCTGGACGCCATCCGGATGCTTCGCGAGCACTTCGGGCCGGAGGTCCACCTCTTCGGTGGGCACTCCAACGTCTCCTTCGGGATGCCGAACCGGAAGCTCCTGAACGATGCCTTCCTCATCCTCTCGATCCTGGCGGGGTGCGACTGCATCATGGTGGATCCCCTGATGAACCCGCCCCGGCGGTATCTCGAGTTCAAGCTCGCCGCCGACGCCCTGACGGCCAAGGATGAGTACGGCCTCACCTACCTCGCCCACTGCAGGGCCTCGGCCTGAGGGCGTGGCCGTGAGGCGCCGACGGTCCCTCTCGTGAGGTCAGGCATGCCCGTCCCCTTCCTGGAGCGTCTTGAGCGGGCGCGGTCGCGGCCGATCCTGGTCGACAGCGCCACGGGGACCTGGTTTCAGGAGGCCGTCCCCGGGATCGGGGGGGAGTGCTGCGAGCGCTTCAACCTGGAGCGACCGGACCTGGTGCGCCGCCTCTACCGCGAGAAGGTCGAGGCCGGCTCGGAGATCATCCTCACCAATACCTTCAACGCCAACCCCCTCCGGCTCCGGGAGTTCGGGCTGGAGGACCACTCCGAGGCCTTCAACGAGGCGGGGGTGCGGCTGTTGCGCGAGGTGATCGACCAGGCCGACTCCCCTTGCTTCGTGGGGGCCAACATCGGGCCCACCGGGAAGCTGATCGGCCAGACGGCGACCTACGAGGAGACGGTGGAGTCGTTCCGCCGCCAGGCCCGGGCCCTGGTCCGGGCCGGGGCGGACCTGATCTGCATCGAGACGATGCTCCAGGCCCTGGAGGGACAGGCCGCGGTGGAGGCGGTGAAGGCGGTCTTCGTGGACGAGGGGGTGGAACTCCCCCTCTCCCTGACCTTCGCCTTCATGGAGCGGGCGCCGGGCGCCGCCGTCTACCGGACCTTCTTCGGGGACACGGTCGGCCAGCTCCTGGAGGGCCACGAGGACCTCCTGGCGGAGCGGCGCTACGACGGGGCCCTGGCGCTGGGGGTCGCCGTGGTCGGCCTCAACTGCTCGGTGGGAGTGGACGACGCCATCGGGATCACGGCCGAGTTCGCCGCCGTCCTCCGCGAGCGCGGTCTCGAGCGGCCCCTCGTGGCGGCGAAGCCCAACTCGCGGGTCATGTCCACGCAGCGGTACGAGACCCCGGAGTTCGTGGCCTCCCGATTCGAGGCGCTGGTGGGGGCCGGGGCCTCCCTGATCGGGTACTGCTGCGGGTCTGTCCCCGCCCACATCGCCCGGGCGGCGGAGGAGCGCCGGCGGCTCTTCGAGGGCTAGAAAGAGCTGAGGCCGCGCGAGCGAGGCGGCGCATGCGACCGCTTGACGGCATCCGGGGGTGGACCTCTCGCGCGGGTCCTGGCGGGTCCCTGCTGCATCATGCTGCTGGCCGACATGGGGGCCGAGGTCATCAAGGTGGAGGAGCCGGGCAAGGGCGACGACACCCGGGCGTGGCCGCCGTTCCAGGGGGAGTCGGGGATCATGGCCTGACGGGGTTCCCCGACGGGCCACCGGTCAAGGTGGGGATCGCCATCGCGGACCTGGCCTCGGGGGCGATGGCAGCCCACGGGATCGGCCCGTCCCTCGGACTCGCTGCAGCCGGTTGCGCGGCGGACCTGGAACCGACATCCGCCGGAGGCTCGAACCCGAGAGGAGGGAAGCATGGCCATCGCCACGATGCAAATCGTCGACCCGATTACGGGCGACCTCGTCGAAGTCTCCGGCACCCCTGACCAGATCAAGGCCCTCCGGACGCTCGCTGCCCACGTGGAGCGCGGCGAACATCTGGTGGTGCCCGACGCGACCCAGGCGGCCCTCGACACGGGTCTCCCCGCCTTCGACGTCCTGGTCAACGGTCTGCAGGCGGGCCTCGCCATCGTCGGCGACCGATTCAAGCGCCAGGCGGCGTTCATCCCCGAGGTGCTGATCACCGCACGGGCGATGAAGACCGGGATGACGGTGCTCAAGCCTCTCCTCGCCCCGACCAGCCAGAAGCCGAAGGGCATCGTGGTGCTCGGGACCGTTAGGGGCGACCTGCACGACATCGGCAAGGGGATCGTCGGCATCATGCTGGAGGGCGCCGGCTTCGAGGTGCACGACTGCGGGGTGAACACCTCCCCGGAGCAGTTCGTCCAGAAGATCCTGGACGTCAAGGCCGATATCATGGGCATGTCCGCCCTGCTGAGCACCACTATGATGAACCACAAGGTCACCATTCAGGCGCTGACGGAGGCTGGCCTGCGCGGCAAGGTCAAGGTCATGTCTGGCGGCGCGCCGGTGACCGCGCGCTTCGCCGAGGACATCGGCGCGGACGCCTGGGCACCCGACGCCCTTACTGCGGTGGAGGCCGCGAAGCTGTTGATCAGTGCCGACTGGGGCGGGACCTTCGTGAACGGTGGCGCCCTGGAGCGGAAGGCTCTCGTCGATACAACGCCGGAGGCGTCCGCCTGAGATGGGAACCTGACGCCGGCGCGCCTGCGCCTGGCGAATGCGGGGGGAGGAGAGAACATGGCCCTGGCGTCGATGAGCCCCATGGACCGCATCATGGCGGTGTGCCACCACGAGATTCCCGACCGCGTGCCGTTTCTCCTCACGTCGCGGGAGTTCGGCCTGCGCTACGCCGGGGTCAAGCATTCCAAGGCCTACGAGGACCCTGAGATCTACATCGGCGCCCAGTTGAAGCTGCTCAAGGATTTCCAGCTAGACGGGGTGTGGGACATCTGGTGCACACCCGCGGTCGACGAGGCCCTCGGCGCCACCATGGAGATCCCGGATGACGATCCGCCCTGGATCACCCGCCCGTGCGTACATGGGCCCGCTGACCTGGAGAAACTCAAGCCCGTCAATCCGTGGAGGGATGGGCGGATGCCGTATCTGCTGGACGTCATAGCGAGGCTCAAGAAGGCGGTCGGCCCCGACGTGCCGGTCATCGCCTGGGCGTCGCCCCCCTTTCGGACCGCGTGCATGATCCGGGGCAACACCGAGCTCTACATGGACATCTACGACAACCCACAGTTCGTCAAGAACCTGCTTGAGTTCACCACGGAGACCTGCACCGCCTATGGGAAGGCCCTGGTTGAGGCAGGCGCCGACATCATCGCAACCTCCAACCCGGTCGCCAACATGGACTGCATCTCGCTTGACCACTTCAAGGAGTTCGCCCACCCCTACAGCAAGCGCATGTTTGCGGCCCTGAAGGATGCCGGTGCCAAGGCCATCAACTTTCACACCTGCGGCCGATGGGACGACCGCTACGAGCTCTGCGTGGAGAACGCGGACATCATCCACTGCGATCGGGTGGACCTCGGCGAGTTCAAGGCCAAGTACTCGAACAAGGTCGTCACCATGGGCAACGTCAAGTCGGTCGCCACGCTGCTGCAGGGAACGTCGGAGCAGGTGGCTGCGGAGGCGCTCCAGTGCATGGCGGCGGCGCCCGGGGGGCGCTACATCTTCAGCAGCGACTGTGCCGTGCCGCGCGACCCCCCGCCCGCTAACGTGCGCGCCATGGCCAACGTTCGCGAGGAGGTCGGCGCCTACCCGGTGTGACGGCCCGGCAGCGAGGCCTGACGCGCTGCGCCGCATCCCGCCTTCTGCGATCGGTGTCGGGAGGGCATCGTCGTTGTCGGTCACCTCAGGCGCCGAATCATCTCGATCGAGGATGGAGGCGGCCGATGATGAAGCCATTCACGGTATTCATTACATCAATCGGTTTTTCGGCGGCCTCGGCGGCGGGGACACGGGGATGAGCCCGGAGCCGACGGCGTGGCTTTCCGCTTGACACCGGCCCGGCCGCCGCGATAAATTCCTTCTACGGGAGATATTAATTTTCAGTATGTGAGAATCCGGTGGAACTGACCCTGGAGAGCTTTGAGGTTCGCGCCGTCGAGTTCGGCACGCGGACCGCGTTCGTGGACGGGGTCCTCTCGATCGACCGGGAGGAGATCCGCCGGCTCGCGGGGGACGGCCGGTTCATCGAGGACGTCCAAGTCGAGCTGGCGTCGCCGGGCGAGGCGACCCGGATCGTCCACGTGCTGGACGCCCTCGAGCCCCGGATCAAGGTGGACGGGGAGGCGGTCGCGTTCCCGGGCTTTCTCGGGCCGGCCCGCACCGTCGGGCACGGGGTGACCAGGCGCCTGGCCGGGCTCGCGGTGCTGGAGTCGGCCGAGCTGCCGGAGCCGACGGGCGGGATCCTGGAGTTCAACGAGGGGGTCATCGACATGAGCGGGCCGGGGGCCGACCGCTGCGCCTGCTCGACCACCCACAACGTGGTCCTCCTCTTCACGGCGCGCCGCGGCGCGACCAACCGCGAGTTCGAGTCCGCGCTCCGCCTCGGGGCCCTCCGGGTCACCCGGCGGCTCGCCGAAACGGTGCTCGACGCGCCCGGGCCCGACGCGGTCGAGCGGTTCGAGCTGGGCGGGGCCGATCCCGACCTGCCGCGCGTGGTCTACGTGGACCAGGTGCAGCACCAGGGCTTCCTGGTCCAGACCTTCCTCTACGGCCAGCCCATCGAGCACCTCGTCCCCACGGTCCTGCACCCGAACGAGTACTTCGACGGGGCGGTGGTGAGCGGCAACTACCGGAGCATGATGAAGGTGCCGACCTGGCTCCGCCTGAACCATCCGGTCATCCGGGCGCTCTACCGCCGCCATGCGCGCGACCTGAACTTCATCGGGGTGGTCTTCTGCCGCGGGCACCACGGCGATCACCTGCTCAAGGAGCGTAACGGCCACATGGTGGCGAACGCCGCGCGCATGCTCGGGGCCGAGGGCGCCGTCATGACGCTCGAGGGGACCGGGAACACGTGGGTGGACTTCATGCAGAGCGCGCGCGCGCTGGAGCGCGCGGGGATCAAGACCGTCCAGGTCGTCCATGAGCTGGGCGGACCGGAAGGGAAGGACTGGCCCGTCGTGGATTACACGCCGGAGGCCGACGCCATCGTGAGCGGCGGCGGCGCCGATCGCCGGTTCGCGCTCCCGGCGGTCGCGCGCGTGGTCGGGGGCCCCGAGGTGGTGTTCAGCACGGCCGAGGGGTGGGGCCAGCGCTTCAGCGCGGCGGATAGCCTGACCGTCAGCGCCCACGAGATGTACGCCGGATTCTGGATGATGCAGACGAACGGGTTCACGGCCCGGGACTTCTAGGACGGGGTGGTCGAGATGACGCCACTCAAGGTCGTCCACTACATCAATCAGTTCTTCGGCGGGATCGGCGGTGAGGACAAGGCGGACGCGAGCCCGACCTACCGATCCGGGCCGGTGGGGCCCGGGACGGCCCTGGCGAGGCACCTGGGCGCCGGGGCGACCGTCGTGGGAACGCTGATCTGCGGGGACAACTATTTCGTCGAGCACACGGACGAGGCGGTCACCGAGCTGCTCCAGCTGGCCAAGACCTACGACGCCGACGTGCTGGTGGCGG
>JACPHL010000204.1 GCA_016188625.1 Candidatus Rokuibacteriota bacterium
AGATCCCCGGGGTCACCCACGAGTACGTCGGCCAGGAGGCGGTGGCCGTCGGCGTCTCGGGCGCGCTCAGATCCGACGACGTGACCACCAGCACCCACCGGGGCCACGGTCACATCCTGGCCAAGGGGGGCGACCCCCGGCGGATGATGGCCGAGCTCATGGGCCGGAGGGGCGGCTACAACCGCGGGCGGGGCGGCTCGATGCACATCGCCGACTTGGCCCTCGGGATCTACGGGGCGAACGGGATCGTGGGGGCGGGGGCGCCGATCGCCTGCGGGGCGACCCTGGCCGCCAAGCTCCAGGGGTCTGACCGGGTCGCCGTGGCGTTCTTTGGCGACGGGGGGATGAACCAGGGGGTGGTGCACGAGGCGTTGAACCTGGCCGCCATCTGGCGGCTGCCGGTGGTCTTCATCTGCGAGAACAACGGCTACGCGATCTCGGCGCCCATCGGGCAGATGGCGGCCGTCGAGCGGCTCGCCGACCGGGCGGCCGGCTACGGGATGCCGGGGGAGTGGGTGGACGGAATGGATGTCCTGGCGGTCTATGACGCCGCGACCCTGGCGGTGGCGCGGGCGCGCCGGGGCGAGGGCCCGACCCTCCTGGAGTGCCGGACCTACCGGTTCGTCGGCCACTTCACGGCGGAGCGGGTCCTCGGCCTCCGCTACCGGGGCGAGGAGGAGATCGCGGCCTGGCGCGAGCGCGACCCGCTCCTGACCTACCCCCGGTGGCTCGAACGCCAGGGGGTCCTGACGGCCGCGGAGCGGGCGCGCGTGGAGGCGGAGGTCGAAGCCCGGCTCGAGGAGGCGATCGCCTACGCGCGGGAGAGCCCCTGGCCGGAGCCGTCCGAGGCCCTGGAGGGGATGTACGCGGTGCCGTATCCCGGCCTCCCGGCCAGGGGGTGGTAGCCGTGGCCGAGGTCCGCTACCTCGAGGCCCTGAGCCAGGCGCTCCGGCAGGAGATGCGGCGGGACCCCCGCGTGATCGTGCTCGGGGAGGATGTGCGGGCGAGCCTCCGGGGGGTGACCAAGGGGTTCCTGGAGGAGTTCGGTCCCGACCGGGTTTTTGACACCCCCATCTCGGAGGCGGCCTTCACCGGGCTCGCCACGGGGGCGGCGCTGGCCGGGCTCCGCCCGGTGGTGGAGTACCAGATCAACGCCCTCCTCTTCGTCGCCTTCGACCAACTCGTAGACCAGGCGCAGAAGCTCCGCTACATGATGGGCGGGCAGGGGCGGATCCCGGTGACCTATCTCGTCCCGGCCTCCGGCGCCCGCCGAGGACTGGCGGGCCAGCACTCCGACCACCCCTACCCCCTCCTGCTCCACATGGGGATGAAGGCCGTGATCCCGTCCACCCCGCGGGACGCCAAGGGGCTGTTCACGGCGGCGATCCGCGAGGACGATCCCGTGGTCGTCTTCGCGCCGGCCGCGTTGCTCGCCCAGAAGGGGCCGGTCCCCGAGGAGGAGTACGTGATCCCCCTGGGCCAGGCGGAGGTGAAGCGCGCGGGGGAAGACCTGACGATCATCGCCGTGGGGCCGCTGGTCCCCGAGGCCGTGAAGGCCGCGGAGCGGCTGGCCGCCGAGGGGATCTCGGCCGAGGTGGTGGACCCCCGGAGCCTCCTCCCCCTGGACCGTGAGACGCTCCTGGCCTCGGTGCGGAAGACCGGCCGGGTCGTGATCTTCGACGACAGCAACCGCACCTGCGGCTTCGCCGCGGAGCTGGTCGCGGTGATCGTCGAGGCGGCGTGGGAGGCCCTCCGGGGCCCGGTCCTGCGGCTCACGCGGGCCTGGGAGGCCCTCCGGGCCCCGGTCCGCCGGCTCACGCGGGCCGATGTCCCGGTCCCCTTCAGCCCGCCGCTCGAGGCCTACGTGCTCCCCGCCCAGGACCGTCTCCTGGCCGAGGCCCGCGCCCTCCTGGCCGCCTCCGCGGGCCGCCCGGCGTAGTGTCGTGCGCCAGCCATTCCCTCACGGTCTGCGGCCCGCTCCCCTGCAAGCCCGCGGCTCGCTCGGCGCCGGGCGCCCCTCGCTCCACACGCTCCACGGCGCACCCGCCTGTGGCCCGCTGGGCGGGGCCCCTCCCGGTCGTGTTCCGCCCGCGAGCCGGCTTCCCCACCCGGCTCGCTCACGACGGGGACCCGCGCTGCTCCGCTTAACGTTCCGCTCGGGGCCCCGGCGCCGAGCGGGCGGATCAGACCGCTGAACTGATGTGGGAGATCCGGGTCCCCAAGCTCGGAATGGACACCACCGAGGCCGAGGTCAAGCGCTGGCTCGTCCGGGTCGGGGACCGGGTCGCGCCGGGGACCCCGCTCCTGGAGCTGGAGACCGAGAAGGCCGACGTCGTGCTCGAGGCCGAGGTGGCCGGCGTGGTCCGGGAGCTCCGGGCGCGGGAGGGCGAGACGATCCCGGTCGGCTCGGTCGTTGGCCTCATCGATGCGGGAGGATAGGCCACCAAGACCAACCCGTGGAGGTGTCCTGTGAGCCGCTTCCTGTTCGGCTACGCCGTGGCCCTGGCGGGGGTGGCGCTCCTGTTCCTGTCCGGGGCGTGGTGGTCGTGGGCCAGCAATGGGTACGAGGTGCCGGGAGGTCCGCCCTGGGCGTGGCGGGCCCTGGTGGCGGTGGGGTGGGCCCTGTTCGTCATCGGCCTCCTGGTCCAGGCGACCGGCTATGGCCTGATCCACCAGCTCCCTCAGCCTGGGATCGGGGCCCACATCTAAGCTTCACATTGCGCCGGCGGAGCCGGCGCTCGGAGTGGGCCGTCAGGAGCTGGAGGTGTTGTCGGAGACAGGGCGGGGCTTTCAAGCCGCGGGGGGGACACCCCCCCTCCTGAATTGAATACCCGTCACCCGGGTCGGTCTAACAGGCGATGAAGCTCCCCCGGATCGCCGCGGTCGCGACCGCCGTCCCGCGGCCGCGCTTCTCCCAGGACGAGCTCCTCCGCTTGGCCGGCTACCAGGACCCCCTCCGCCAGGGCTTCTTCCGGCGGAGCGGGATCGAGGGGCGCCACCTCTGGGTCGATCCCATCCGCCCCCGCCGCGACGAGGGGGTGGACGAGCTGGCCGCGCGGTTCCGGGCCGGGGCCCTCGCGCTGGGGCAGGAGGCCGTCCTCCGCTGCCTCGAGCGGGCCCGGCTGACCGTCCAGGACCTCGACTTCTTCGCCACCACGACCTGCACGGGCCGGCTCTGCCCGAGCCTCGACGCCCACCTGATCCAGGCCCTCGGGATGCGCGAGGATATCCAGCGCGTCCACGTCGGGGACACCGGGTGCTCGAGCGCCGTGGTGGCGCTCCAGCAGGCCTGGAACCACCTGCGGGCCTTCCCGGGGCATCGGGCCCTCGTGCTGGCGGTCGAGGTCTGCTCGGCGGCCTACTCCCTCGACGACAGCCTCGAGACCGCCGTGGCGAACGCCATCTTCGCCGACGGGGCCGGGGCCGCCCTCCTGGCGACGGGGGAGGCCGGGGTCGCGGTGGTGGACCACCGGACGCTCTTCCGCTCCGAGCACCTCCCGGCCATGGGGTTCGTCTTCCCGGGCGGCCGCCCCCGGGTGGTGCTCAGCAAGGAGGTCCGCCGGATCGCGCCGGCCATGATGGGGGAGCTGGCGGACCGGCTCCTGAAGGACCACGGGCTCGCGCGGGAGGCGATCCGCTTCTGGGTCCTCCACTCGGCCGGCCGGCGGGTCCTGGAGCGCGCCGCGACCGCCCTGGGGCTCAGCGAGGCCGACCTGGCCTACTCCCGGGACGTCCTCCGGCGGTTCGGGAACCTCTCCTCCGCCACGATCCTCTTCGTCCTGGAGGCGATCCTGGCCTCGGGCGCCCCCCAGCCCGGCGACTGGGGGGTCATGATCGCCCTCGGCCCGGGGTTCGCGGCCGAGGGGGCCCTGCTCCGCTGGTAGGCTGACGATGCTCCTTCGCGAGGAGGCGGCGACCGAGCTCCTGGACCACCCGGGCGACGGCTCGGCCGAGCTGGCCGGGAACCTCGCCGACCTGGCCCGCCTGAACCGCTACTTCGGGGCGACCCGCACGGTCCTCGGCCAGCTCGAGCGGCTCCTGGCCTCCACCGCGCCGGAGACACCGGTCTGGGTCCTGGACCTCGGCACCGGCGGAGCCGACATCCCGGCCGCCATCGTCCGCTGGGCCCGGCGTCGCGGCCGCCGGCTCCGGGTCCGGGCCGTGGAGCGCGACCGGGCCATCCTCGCCCAGGCCCGCCGGGCGGTCGCCGCGTACCCCGAGATCACCCTGCTCCGGGCCGACGCCCTGGCCCTCCCCGTGCGGGACGGGGGCGTCGAGGTCGCCTTCTCGACGCTCACGCTCCACCACCTCTCGCGCGAGGAGGCGACCCGGCTCCTCGGCGTCATGGAGCGCGTGGCGCGCGTGGGGTTCTTCGCACTGGACCTCGCGCGGAGCCGCCTCGCCTACGCGGGCGTCTGGCTCGTCACCCGGCTCCTGTCGCGCAACCGGATGACCCGCCACGACGGCCCCCTCTCGGTCCGGCGGGCCTTCACCGGACCGGAGCTGGCGGCGCTGGCGGCCCGGGCGGGGATCGAGGGGCTCTCGATCTCGCGCCCGCGGCTCTTCCGCCTCATGGCCCTCCGTCGCAAGGCGACGGGGGCGGCCGGGCGCTGACCTCGTGGGACCGGCCCGGCCTGAGGTCTACGACGCGATCGTGGTGGGCGCCGGCCCGGCGGGGAGCGCCTGCGCCGTCCACCTGGCGGCGCGCGGGCGCTCGGTCCTGCTCCTCGACAAGGCCGGCTTCCCCCGGGCGAAGGTCTGCGGCGAGTACCTCTCGCCGGAGACCGCCCGGCTCCTGGATCGCCTCGGCGCCCTCGAGGTGGTCGAGGCGGCGGCCCGACCGGTCAGGGGGATGCGGATCGTCGCCCCGGACGGCACCGAGCTGGTCGCCGAGTACCCGCGCGCGGGGCCCCACCGGGGCTACCGGGATCACGCCCTGGCCATCCCGCGGCTCGAGCTGGACCGGATCCTCCTGGAGCGCGCCAGGGCCTACCCCATCGACGTCCGGGAGGGGTTCCGGGTCACGGACCTGCTGCTCGCCGGGGAGCAGGTGACGGGGGTGCGCGGTCTCGCCCGCGACGGCGGGGTCGAGGCCTTCCGCGGCCGGCTGGTGGTCGGGGCCGACGGCCGCCACTCCGCGGTCGCCCGCCGGCTCGGCCTGATCCACCCCCATCCCCGGCTCCGCCGGCTCGCCCTCGTCACCCATCTCCGCGGGGTCGAACGGTTCGACGGGCACGGCGAGATCTACCTGGCCCCGCCGTTCTACGCGATCCTCAACCCCCTCCGGGGGGATCGGTGCAACGTGAGCGTGGTGGGGCCGCTCGGGCGGGTCGCCCCGCGGCAGTGCGAGGTCGAGGCCCGCTTCGCCGCCTGGCTCGCCTGCGTCCCCGCCGCGGCCGCGCGGGTCGCCGGGGCGACCCCGGCCGGGCCGATCCGGGCCCTCGGCCCGCTGGCCTATCGGGTCGCCCGCCCGCGCCAGGCCGGGGTCCTGCTGGTCGGCGACGCGCGGGGGTTCTACGATCCGTTCACCGGCGAGGGGATCTACACGGCCCTCCGCTCGGCCGAGCTGGCGGCGGAGGTCGCGGTAGCCGCCCTGGCGGCGGGCGACTATTCCCAGAGTGCCCTCGCCCCCTACGAGGCCGGGTGCCGGGGGGCCTTCGCCCCCAAGCAGCGGGTGTCGAGGCTGCTCCAGGCCCTCATCGCGCGCCGGCGGCTGGCGAACCTCGTCGCCTGTCGCCTCGCGCGGCGGGCTGAGCTCCTCGGGCCGCTGATGGGCGTGCTCGGCGACTTCGTCCCCCCGAGCCAGCTCCTGACCTCCGCCTACCTCCGCCGCCTCCTCCTCTAAACCCCTGGGAGGGGGGCGGTGCCCCCCCTTCCGAGCGAACAAATTTTGCGATCGCCCTGACGAATTGCGTCAACCTGCCCGCGCCCCCGGGCGCTCCCCCCCGGCAGGCGGGAAGCCAAACGCGCGGGCCTCCGAGCCTCGGGACCATTGGCACCGATCGTGCAACATGTGCAACATGTCGGACGCCAGGGCTCCAAGGGGGCGGTGCGACCAAAGTCGGAGGGTCCGGGGGGGTGGGGGGCGCAGGGTTGTCTACGGATCGATACCTTGACACTTTGGCGACGATTGGCCATGATGGTGGTTCGCGTCTAGAGGCAGATCTGAGCCGTGAGGGGGTCCGGGGCCGGGATGGGCGCACCCGCTCACCGCATCCCAGGGAGGGTTGATGGCGAGCCCGATCGTCATAGTGCTCCTCGTCGTCATCGTGTTGACGGTCGGGGCGATCACCGGGTTCTTTGCGGTCACGGTCTTCCGGCGGATCAACGCCAGGCGCCGGTATCAGCGCCTGGATCGGGAGCGGAAGGTTTTTCGAGAGGCGGTGGCCAGGGTGCTGGCGGCGCCCGACCTCCGGCTGGACGAGATCAGGGTGTCGCCCCGAGAGAAGATCCGATGGCAGGCCCTGGAGGACGTGTTGCTGGATCTGATCCCCAAGGAGGAGTACCGGGAGAGGGTCAAGGAGATCTTCCGCCAGCTCGGGTACATCGCGTACTACGAGAACCGGCTCAGGAGGCGGAGCGTGATCGACCGGGCGGCGGCGATCGACCGGCTGGGGGGGATGCGGAGCGAGGCGTCCGTGGAGCACCTCATCCGCATGCTGGACAGCAAGAACTCGGAGCTGGTCTCCGGGGCGGTGAGGGCGATCACGCGGATACGCTCGATGGAAGGGTTGAGGGCCATCCTGGAGCGGCTGCCCGCCCTTCGGGCAACCCACCTGATCGCCCAGAAGCTGGTGGAGGCCTCGCTCGCGAAGCTCGGCCGGGACGGGGCCCCGGTGCTCCTGGAGCACGCCAGGGGGTCCGAGGACCCCGAGATGGTGGCCCTGGTCCTGGAGGTGATCTCGAACTTCGAGTTCCCCGAGGCCCTGCCGTTCGTCATCGACCGGCTGCGCGACGGGAATCCCGAGGTCAGGGCCAAGGCGGCCAAGGCGTTCGGAAAGGTCGATCCCAGGCGGGCCGGCCCCCAGGCCGAGCTGTTGCTCCCCATGCTCGAGGACCCCGTCTGGTACGTCAGGCTCCAGGCCGCCAAGACCCTCGGCAGCATGAAGCACACCCCGGCCCGGGCCGGGGTGGGGCGGCTCTTGCTGGACGACAAGTGGCAGGTGCGGGGGACCGCCGCGACCGCCCTGGTGAGCATCGGCGAGGGGGTTATCGACATCTTCTGGCAGATCCTGAAGCAGAACGACCGCTACGCCAACGAGAGCATCTGCGAGGAGATCGGGAAGACCGAGCTCATCCGTCGCCTGATCGATAACCTCGCAGTCCCCGCCGCCGCGGACCACCAGAAGTCCCGGGAGGTCCTCGAGACCATGGTGTCGCTCCGGTTCACCGCCCAGCTCGAGGAGGCGATGGCCTCCGACCCCCGCCCGCATGTCCGGAGCGAGCTCGCGCGCATCCTCGAGGGCCCGCCGGCCGAGACGCCGTCCGAGAGGGCATGATTCGGTGAAGGCGTTCATCTCGACAGCGATCATCGGCTTCAACTATCTCGTGGCCTTCTACTACGGGATGATCAACTCGGTCTATACCGTCCTGCTCAGTCTCGCGCTCGTCGTCGTCCTCGCGCACATCCAGCGCATCCGATACTCGGCGGTCCGCGAGTTCCGGTTCTCGCCGGAGACCCCGCCGGTCTCCGTGCTGATCCCGGCCTACAATGAGTCGGGCGTCATCGTGCAGGCCGTCACCGGCGCCCTGCAGCTCGACTACCCCTCCTTCGAGCTGATCGTGATCAACGACGGCTCCCGGGACGACACCCTCGAGAAGCTCATCGACACCTTCGGGCTGAAGCGGATCGACCTGGCCTACCGGAGCCTCCTCAAGACCAAGCCGGTCAGGGGGTTCTACTACAGCCCCGAGCGGCCCAACCTCCTGGTCATCGACAAGGAGAACGGGGGCAAGGCCGACGCCTTGAACTGCGGCATCAACGCCGCCAAGAGCCCCTACTTCGCCTCGGTGGACGCGGATTCGGTCCTCGAGCGCGACGCCCTCATCCGCCTGATGGCGCCCATCTCGCAGAGCACGCTCCCCGTCGTCGCGTGCGGCGGGGTCGTCCGCGTCCTGAACGGCACCGTGGTCAAGGACGGGATCGTCCAGGAGATCGCCCTGCCCCGGGACACCCTCAGCATGTTCCAGATCGTGGAGTATCTCCGGGCGTTCCTCTTCGGCCGGGTCGGTTGGGACGCGGTCAACGGGCTCCTCATCGTCTCGGGCACGTTCTCGCTGTTCAGCAAGGCCGCCGTGATGGCCGTGGGGGGGTACGATACCCGGAACGTGACCGAGGACATGGAGCTGATCGTCAGGCTCCAGCGGCACTACCTGACCCGGCGGGAACGCTACATCATCCGGTTCATCTCGGACCCGATCTGCTGGTCCGAGGCGCCCGAGAGCCTGAAGATGCTGGCCCGGCAGCGCCGCCGGTGGCACCTGGGCCTCATCCAGAGCATCATGAAGCACCGGGTGATGCTCTTCAACCCCGCCTTCGGACGGATGGGGCTGTTCGTGGCCCCCTACTACCTCTTGTTCGAGGTCTTCGGCCCCGTGATCGAGGTCTTCGGTTACGCCGCCGTCCTGCTCGCCCTGGGCCTCAGCCTGCTGAGCTTCGAGTTCTTCGCCCTGTACGTCCTGCTGGCCATCTTCTACGGGGTGTTCCTCTCGATCATCGGCGTGTTCCTGGAGGAGATCACCTATCGCCGCTACCCGACGTGGGAGCACCTGTTCCGGCTCCTGACCTACGCCCTCATCGAGAACTTCGGCTACCGGCAGCTCAACTCCCTCTGGCGCTTCGAGGCGACGTTCCTGTATATTTTCGGGCGGCGGCGCTGGGAGGTCGTCGAGGGGAAGGGTCGCTATCTCTCGCGACCCCGGTGACCCGCCCGTGACACCCCGTCGTGAGGGGAGAGGATGCGCCACTTCGGGTTGATCAGGGCCGATTTTCTGGTCGCCCTGGCGTTGACCGTGGGGGTCGTGGCGGGGCTCTCCTACGGGCTGTACCTCCTGGTCTCCGGACGCGGAACGGTGGCCTACGACGCTGCGCTGGAGGCGTACAACCGCGGCGACCACCGCGAGGCCCTCCGACTCCTCGAGGCGGCCTCCACCGACCGCCCCGACTCGGTCGGCGTCGTGACGCTGCTCGGCTGGAGCTACTATCGGAGCGGGGAATACGGGCTGGCGGAGCAGTCGTTCCGCCGGGCGACCGCGCTGGAGCCCAAGCTGGAGGAGGCCAGGCTGGGTCTGGCCTACGCGAGCCTCGCCAACGACCGCCCCACGGTCGCCCTGCCCTTGCTGGAGGAGCTGATCCCCAAGAGGCCGGAGGACGCCGAGCTCCACCTGGCCCGCGCCGAGGCGCGGTTCAAGCAGGGCGAGAACTTCGCCGCCGCCGCGGCGTACCGCGACCTGATCCAGCGCGGTCTCGGGGCCGCGACCGCCCGGGAGCGCCTCCTCGCCCTCTACGGGTACCCACCGTATGCGAGTCTCGACGATCTCCCGCGGGAGTTGCCGCCCATGAGCCGGTCCCCCTCCCTGGTCTTCGACTTCCGCACCCGCGGGAATTACTTCGAGGTCCGCGACGGCGCCGGCTGGAGGCGGACGTACCTGAAGGGGGTGAACATCGGTCCGGCGCGCCCCGGCGAATTCCCCTCCACGCCTCCCCTCGACGTCGCGACCTATCGCGAGTGGCTCGATCAGATCGGCCGCATGAACGCCAACGTCGTCCGCGCCTACACCATCCTGCCGCCGGCCTTCTACCGGGCCCTCAGGATCCACAACGAGGGCTCCCCCCGCAAGCTGTGGCTGGTCCAGGAGGTCTGGCTCACGGAGCGGGAGGACCACGAGGACTGCGACCTCTACGACGCGGCGACCGTGGAGGAGTTCCAGCGGGAGATCCGCCACGTGATCGACCTCCTCCACGGCCACGCCGACATCCCGTACCGGCGCGGTCACGCCGCCGGTATCTACACGGTCGACGTCTCCCCCTACGTGATCGCCCTGGCGCTGGGGCGCGAGGTCGATCCCTACGTCGCCCTCTGCACCAACAAGGCCAATCCCGCGAAGACCGGCCACCGGGGACGCTTCGTGAGCCTCGCGGGCGGCAACGCCACGGAGACCTGGTTCGCGGAGATGGCCGACCTCGCGATCCAGTACGAGCTCGAGCGGTACCACGCCCAGCGCCCGCTGACCGTCGTCAACTGGCCGCCCCTGGATCCCATACCCCACGTCACGGAGGCCAACTACGCCGAAGAGGTGAAGATCCGGCGGGCCCGCGGGGAGGAGGTGGACGAGGTGCTGACCCGCCCGCCGAACGACGCCGACGCGGTGGCGCTCCACATCGGGAAGTTCACGGTGACCCCGGAGTTCCGCGCCGGGCTCTTCGCCACGTACCACGTCTACTCCTACTGGCCGGACTTCATGCTCTACGATCCCGCCTATCCGCTGACCCGGGACGAGGAGGGCACCAACCGCTACCTCGGGTACCTCCTGAACCTGAAGCGGCACTACCCCGACATGCCGGTGTTGATCGCCGAGTACGGGGTGCCGGCCAGCTGGGGGGTCGCCCACATCCATCCCGAGGGGTGGAGCAACGGCGGCTTCTCGGAGAAAGGCCAGGCCGAGCTGCTGGTCCGGATGACCCGGAACATCCGGGGCGCGGGGATGGCGGGGGGGATCGTGTTCGCCTGGCAGGACGAGTGGTGGAAGCGGGTGTCGGACGACTTCACCCGCCCCTTCATGCGGCCGGCCTGGCGCAAGCCCCTCTGGCTCAACCAGCTCGACCCCGAGGAGCACTTCGGGCTGTTGGGCTACCGCCCCCCCGCGCCGGTCCCCCTGCTCCGCGGGGACCCCGACGACTGGAGAAAGGCGACGCGGCTGATCGCGACACCCTCGAAGCGGCCCGCGGCCGGGGCCCTGAAGGCCGTGTCCGCGTTCTCGGATGCCGCCTTCCTCTACCTCCGGCTGGACATCGAGAAGGGCGACGGCGCCGAGCGGCTCTTCGACTGGACCCGGGTCCAGTACTGGATCGCGCTGAACGCGCTCCCCGGCGAGGCGGGATCGCGGGCGCTGCCCGAGGTCGATCTCACCCTCGGGACGGGCGCCACCTTCCTGCTGCAGCTCGCCGGCCCCGACTCGGGGCGTCTCCACATCGCCAAGAACTACAACCCCCAAGTGTGGCGCGCCAAGAACGGCGTGCCGGGAGGGTGGCGGTTGTGGCGCTGGGCCGGGCTCCGGGCGGCGCTGGAGGACGCCGCGCCGTTCGGGGAGCTGATCATCGAGCCGAACCCGCCGCGCTACGGCCGGGACGGCAGCGTGTTCCCCCCCCTGTTCATGAGCCGGAGCGGGCTCGAGCACGGGACGGCCGATCCGGCCTCGGACGACTCCTCCAGCCGCTCGGCCTGGCGCGCCGATGAGGCCAGGGGCATGATCGAGGTGCGGATCCCCTGGGGTCTGCTCTACGTCATGGATCCGTCGAGCCGCCTGGTCCTCGGGGGGACCGACGACGACGCCAGTCCCGTGGCCCGCGAGAGCCCGGGGATGGCCGTGGTCGCGCTCGCGGTCAGGGTGTCCGTGGACGAGAAGGGCGTGCGCCGGGCGCTGCTGGACGCCTTGCCCGCCCCCAGCCGGGGGCGGATCAGCGCGGACCGGGTGCCGGTGTACGCCTGGCCGAGGTGGGACCGCGTCCACTACGAGCCGTATCTCAAGCCGAGTTACTTCGCCCTGCAGAAGGCCTTCGGCGGGCTGGAGGCCCCGGCCGAGTGACCGGGCTCGAGGGGGCCGAAAAAAAGGCGGCGAAGGCCTCGACAGGTGGGTTACCCTCTTCACGACGGTGGGTCGAGTTGGGCACCCCGGGACGGGAGGCTACCATGCTAATGCCGTTGCGACTTACAGGACGCCATCATTGCCCCCCACCTTGTGCCGTGCCTCGTGCCTCAGCGACACGTCCGAGACAGCTCGCGAGAGTTGGAACGGCCCTGGCGATACTGGTCGGCGTCCTGATGCTGTTCGCGGGGATCGGGGCGGCCGCGGCGGACGAGCGCGTCGAGCAGCTCAAGAAGGCGATCGAGGCGACGACCGACGTCAAGGAGCAGGCCCGCCTCCACCGGCAGCTCGGCGAGCACTACACCTTTCAGAACCAGCTCGAGGAGGCGGCGGAGCAGTACCTGAAGGCCCTCTCCCTGGCCCGGGACGCCTTCTCGCCCGAGGAGCGGAAGACCATGGCCGTGCACCTCTCGTGGGCGGGGCGTCGGCAGGAGGCCGTGGCGGAGCTCCGGGGCGTGGTGGCCGAGGAGCCGGGGAACCTGGACGCGCGGATCCATCTCGCCCGGATCCTGTCGTGGATGGGTGAGCAGAGCGCGGCGGTGGAGGAGGCGGACCGCGCCCTGCGGGAGTCGCCGGGGAATCGGGACGCGCTGCTGGTCAAGGCGAACGCCCTCCGGTGGAAGGGAGACGCGGCGGCCGCCATCCCCGTCTACCGCAGGCTGCTCGAGGAGAAGGACGATTTCGACGCGCGGCTCGGGCTGGGCCACGCCCTGCTCGTCGTCGGAGACATCAAGGGCGCGCGGGAGGCGAGCCGGGGGTTGGCGGCCGAGGCCCCCCAGCAGGAGAAGGATCTGGAGGCCTACCGGCAGGCGGAGAGGGCGGCCACCCGCCCCAGCATCGACCTGCGCTACAACTACTATGACGATTCGGACGACAACATCGCGAACAGCTATACGCTGCTCTACGGCTTCCTGGTCCAGAACTGGAGGCTGACGCTGAGGTACGGGCATACCGATGCCAAGGACCCGAGACGGGATGTCCGGGCCGACCATCTCAGCGCCTCGGCGTCGGTCCCCCTGACTGCGCGGCTCCGCGTGCGCGGCGGCGCCGGGGTCACCCGGCTCGAGAACGGCGACGCCTCCAACGTCCCGACAGGCCACGTCGGCGGCGAGGCGAGCCTCTGGCGGGGGACCGTCGGGGCAGGGGTCTCGCGCGAGGCCCTCACCGACATCGCCCAGCTCATCGACAACAAGATCAAGGTCAACGATGCCGAGCTGGTCGTCTCGCAGCAGCTGGCGGCCCGCGTGTCGTTCTACGGCGAGTACCACTACCGCGACTACTCGAACACCAACTTCTCCCACGATCTCCTGCTGAGCCCGAGCTATGTCATCTACGCGGGGAACCCCCATATCAGCGTCAGTTACCGGTTCAGGTACCGGGATTTCGATCGGCAGACCCGCGGCGGCTACTTCGATCCGCAAGGGTATGTCGCGCACCAGGGGACCGGCTCGGTGTCGTTCGAGCTGGGGCGGCTGTACGGAACCGGTTTCGTGTTCGGGGGGTACGAGTCGTTCCGAGACCCGGAGCAGGAGGAGGGCGACTTCCTCGGGGGAGGCGGGACCCTCGGGTTCCGGCCGACCTCGAACCTCTCCCTCGAGATCGACGGGATCACCAGCTCCGCCGCGGGCCCCGCCGCGGGGGGGCCCGGCTTCCGGTTCTTCTCGGTCGGTGCCCGACTCCTCTATCGGTTCTAGCCCCGCGGCGGTGGCGCCCCCCGGGTCCGGCCGTCGCGGGCAAGGCCCGATCCCGTGAGCGCCCGCTGGCGATTACGGCGGCGCCGGGCCCGCGAGCGATCACGGCGGCGCCGAGCCCTCGGCCTCGCCGTCCTCGCGCTCGCCCTCGTCGCCCTGGGCGTCCTGGCGTACCTCTACCTCACCCGCAAGACCTGGTGGGAGATCGCCCTGGAACCGGCCCCGGCCAGCTGTCGCTGCGTGGCCTTCCGGCTAGACGACATCCAGGACTTCTTCACCCGGGAGGCCCAGGTCGATCTGATCAAGATCTTCCTGGAGGAGGGCGTCCCGCTGACCATGGCCGTGATCGGCGGGAGCCTCCACGACGACCGCGAGCTGATCGAGTTCCTCCAGCCGGCGGCCTCGGCGGGCATCGAGGCGGCCAACCACGGCTGGGTCCACTCCGACCACACCGCCCTCACCGGCCGGGAGCAGCGCGACTCCATCGTCCGAACCAACGACCGGATCCGGGCGCTCTTCGGGGTCGAGGCCAGGACCTTCGTGCCGCCGGAGAACCCGTTCAACGACCAGACGCTCTCCATCATGAAGGAGTTCGGCCTCACCCACCTGAGCGGCTCGGTCTTCCTCAAGGCCGATCAGCCTCCCTTCCCATTGAAGAACGGCGACATGATCTTCCACTTCCCGCAGACGGCCTTCGTGAGCGATGTGGACACGCCCACCGGGGTCTGGCGGTTGGTGCCGCCGGAGCAGATCCTCGAGATGATCAGGGATTCCGTGGGGCAACACGGGTTCGCCGTGGTCGTCACGCACCCGATCGCGTACTACGACCGGACCGAGGCGGGGTACGTCTACCACCGGGCCCTCCTCGAGCCGCTCCGCGAGCTGCTGCGCGAGGTCAAGCGGGGTTTCAAGGTCGTCAGGATCGATGAGATCGACCGGCAGGGGTGGATCCCGAAGGACGTCCCGCGGACGCTCCGGCTCCGCGAGCACGCGGTCTCCTGGAGGGGGGGCGCGACCAGGCTCGCGACCGGCGCCGAGGTCGCGATCGAGGTGCGCGGGGAGCGGCTCGTGCTCGAACGGCGGGGTGGGGCTTGGCCGGCGCCGTTCGTCCTGCTGCTCCCCGAGGCCATCACGCCGGGGGCGCCCACGATCCTCGCCGCGGGGGAGAGCCTGCCCACCCTCCGGTGGTTCAACCCGGAGGCCGCCACCTGGATCGTCTACGCCGACCCGCCCCCCTGGGCCCGCTCGCTCCAGGTCATGCCCCAGGGCGGCCCGGCCCCGGGAAGATGAGGGACGGTCCGCGGAAGTCGCCGGTTGGTGTCGGGGGGAGGGTCCAGCCGGGTGTCCGGCCGGGGGGCAGGTTACGAGGGGGCGGGGTCGCCGGCTTGAGGCGCGGAGCCCGGGCGGCTCCACTCGAGGACGTCGTGCTCGTCCACCTTCTTCTCGATGGGGACGAACCCCTCCTTCCGCGCGGCGAGGTCGAGCGCCGCCTTGGAGATCCAGATCGTGTCCGGGGCCGCGTACTTCTGCAGGTGTCCGGCCACGTCGATCACGTGATCGCTGACCTCCTCCATCCGGGCGTCGTCGTCGAACATCACCTTCCCGTGGTTGACCCCAGACCGGACCGCGAAGCTCGCCCTGATCTGCTTGACGTTCCGGTTGAAGTGCTCCAGGCCGCCGAGGACGTCCTGCGCCGCCTTGATCGCGTCGTCCACGCTGGGGAACGCGCACATCATGCCGTCCGGCGTCCACGCCACCTTCCAGGCCTTGTTGGCCTGCAGGGCCCCGTTCACGAACCTCTTGTACTCGTTGAACGAGTACTCGATCGAGGCCGGCTCTTCGTTCTCCTTCATCTTCGTCGAGCCGATCACGTCGATGGAGAGAAACGCGAGGTCCTTCTGGGCCTCCTCCAGCTTCCGCTTCGCCTCGATGAACTGCCGGAGCAGGGTCTCGCGGTCCTCCTTGGTGGCGCCCTTGAGCTGTTCGAGCTTCGTGTCCAGCGCCTGGAGGGCCTCGGACTTCGGGGACAGCCCCCCCCGTAGCTGCGCCAGCGCCCGTTTGTGCGCGGCGTATTCAGCGTGGAGCTGGAGGCGCTCGCCGTAGGCCCGGAAGGTGCCCCGCAGGACCAGGGCGAGGGCCACGACGATCCAGGGCGCCGCGTCGTATCCCCGGATCCTGGTCGGGGCGTTCTGCTGGAGCGTGGCGATGACGGGTTGCGTGATGCGGGTGGCTTCCCTGACCACCTGGTATTTCTGGGCGCCGTCGATGAACTGGGCCGCCGCCGGGATGACGAACAGGATCGCCGGCAGGAGCATCAGCACCCCCAGGATCCGCAACACGATCCCCAGCCATTTCAGCATGGGCCGGACCTCCCGTACCCCTCGTGCTCCCGGCCGACCCGCTGGCGGGGGTCCTCCCCGCTGGGGGCCGGGAGGGCGGCACGGGGAGCCCACCGCTCGGGTCCGATCATAGCCCAATGAATATTACCTTTCGGTCTAGCTGTCAAGCCGAACCCGCGAGGCGCCCCCGCCAGGATCCTCGGGGAGACCATCCCCCCGTGGCGCGACTTCGGCATTCACTGGGGTGTCCTGGCTGTGGTAAGATGAGGGCTCCCTGGCGGAGGCCCAGGGGGGCAGTTGACTGGACGGGGGGCGCGCCGCCGGCGAGGGCCCCGGATGAAAGGAGACGGTATGGGCGAGCCCGAGAAAGGGATCCTGTACTGGGGCGGGCCTGGGATTGCTCACCCGAGCCAGCTCTACCCGGACGAGCCCGAGATCCACTGCGCCGCGCTGGGCGAGGACGGGAGCCTGCCGGCCAAGCTCCCGCCCCTCCAGGAGGCCATCATCCTGGCCGAGTGGTCGCGGCTCCACTCCAACGTCTCGCTGATCGACCGGTGGCGCCAGGCCGTCGACCAGCTCGCCGTCTTCGTGCTGGTGGAGCGGGCCAAGCTGGGCGAGGCGATCTTCTATCTCGCCGCCAGGGAGGTGGACGACATCATCGAGACCCCCCTGGACTTCGAGGTCATGCGGCGGCGGTTGCGGAGCACCTTCCGGCATCTCGCCGCCCGGCGGGAGGCCAAGCGCCTCACCCGGGAGCTCGCCGATCAGACCTTCGACTTCAACGAGTTCAACCGGGTGGCGGTCGCCCTCTCGGCCGAGCGCGACGTCAACCGCCTGCTCGAGGTCATCCTGACCAAGTGCCGCGAGCTCACCATGGCCGACGCCGGGAGCCTCTACCTCGTCGAGGGGAAGGAGCCGGACCCCGGGCAGTGGGACGTCTCGGGCGACGTCAAGGTGCTCCGCTTCGTCATCGCCCAGAACGACTCCAAGGCCCTCGACCTCAAGCAGGCGGTCCTCCCCCTGGACCGCTCGAGCATCGCCGGGTACGTGGCCCTCACCCGCACCCCCCTGAACATCAGGGACGTCTACGACCTCCCCCCCGGCACCGGGCTCTCGTTCAACCCCGCCATGGACCAGAAGCTCGGCTACCGGACCAAGTCGATGCTGGTCATCCCCATGGTGGACCATACCGACGAGGTCATCGGCGTGGTCCAGGTGATCAACCGCAAGCGCTCACGGGAGATCCTCCTGGACACCCCGGAGCGGGCCGAGGCGGAGGTGCTCCCCTTCGGGCTGCGTGACCAGGAGATGGTGGGCTCCCTGGCCAGCCTGGCCGCGGTGGCCCTCAACAAGGCCATCCTGATCACCCGGATCGAGCGGTTGCTCGAGGGGATCGTGCGGGCCTCGGTGACGGCCATCGAGCAGCGCGACCCCGTGACCGCGGGCCACTCGGACCGGGTGGCGCGGCTGACCGTCGGATTGGCGGAGGTGGTGGACCGGACGGATCGGGGGGAGTACCGGCACGTCCGCTTCGCCCCCGAGGAGCTGAGGGAGCTCCAGTACGCCTCGCTCCTCCACGACGTCGGCAAGGTCGGGGTCCGGGAGCACGTCCTGATCAAGGGGAAGAAGCTGTTCGAGCATCAGCTCGTGATGATCCGGCTGCGCTTCGACGTCATCGCCCGGACCGTGGAGGCCGAGTACGAGCGGCGCAAGCTGGAGATCCTCCTGCGCAAAGGGCGGGGGGCGGAGGCGGAGCTCCGGCAGCTGGAGGAGGAGAAGGCGGCGAGGCTCGCGGAGCTCGAGGAGTACTACCGCGTCGTGACCCAGGCCAACGAGCCCGCGGTCCTCCGCTCCGAGACCAGGACCGGCCTGGAGACCCTCGCCCGGCTCACGTACCCGGATCTCACGAGCGCCCCGCGGCCCTACCTCACCGAGCAGGAGATCCTCGACCTCGGGATCCCCAAGGGGAGCCTCAACGACCAGGAGCGGCGGGAGATCGAGTCGCACGTCACCCACACCTTCCGCTTCCTGATGCAGATCCCCTGGACGAAGGAGCTGCGGCGGGTCCCGCTCATCGCCTACAGCCACCACGAGAAGCTGGACGGCACCGGCTATCCCAGGGGGGTGCAGGGCGCGGAGGTGCCGATCCAGGCCCGGATGATGACCATCTCGGACATCTACGACGCCCTGACCGCGGCGGACCGCCCCTACAAGCGCGCGGTGCCGCTTGACAAGGCCCTGGACATCCTGAAGAGCGAGGCTGCCGCCAGCCATCTCGACAGCGCCCTCCTGGACCTCTTCATCGAGGCCCAGGTCTACACCTGCCTCGCCAAACCCGCCTGAGCCGACAACTCGGAGGGGGGCTCCGCCCCCCTCCGAGTTTACTAGGGGGTCTTCGGGGAGACGCCGAGTCGCGGCTGGGGAGGGGTGGAGGTGATCTGGGGCCGAATGCGGCGCTCCCCGCGACCTGCCCCCCTGCGCTCCGGGAGATCCCGGCGATCCACGAGGACGTAGATCTCGACCCCGTGGTACGCCACCTGGAACCGGCGGAGGATCTCCGCCAGGTCGGCGTGGGTCCGGCTGACGACGATGTAGCGCTGGACGGGCGGGGGCGGGGCTTCCTCTTCCGTCTTGACCTCGATCTCGGGGATCTCGACGGCGTCGTCCTCCGGGACGACGGCCGGGCCCGGCGGGCTGGCGAGGACGGGTTCGGCGCGATGGGCGGCCACCTCTGGGGGCTGCACGGGCAACCGTCGGTCCACGACGATCTGGACCCCCTCCACCCCGGCGAGCAGCCGCTGGAGGATCGGGAAGAGGTCGGCGTGCCCCCGGCTCAGGACGAGATAGCGTCGCCCGGGCTCTTCGAGGTCCCCGGGTTCGGCCTCCTGAAGCTCCTCGAGGGGGATCAGCGACCAGAATTCCTCCGGGAGTCCCTCCGGAGGAAACTGGTCCGACTCCTGCTGCCGGGAGGCCTCGCCCTCCGCGGTGAACTCGCTCATCCTCTCCTCGCCGACTCCCGGCGCCTCCGCGCCCGTCAAGACCTTCCCGGACCGGGGGGGGACTGCGCGGGCCTGCTGGATCATCGGGTTCGACATCCTGACGGCCTCCATAGGGAGAATGTGCATCTCCACATGGTAGGACGCAGACGCGGGAGCGCAGGGTTCTGAGACTGAGATCTCCTCAAAATCCTGACCATTATCGGGAATTCGGGCTTCGCTGTCAAGGGAAAGGGCCCCGCGCGAGCGCGCCGAGCCCTGAGGGGCGAGCCGTCACCCGGCGACGAGCCGGCGGAGGGTCGGACGGAGGCGCTCGGCGAGGCGCCGGTGTCCCTCGGCGCTCGGGTGGAGGCCGTCGAGGGTGAGCCCGGGGGTCCGGGGGATCTCGCCCAGGAAGTCCTCCACCAGGAGCGCCCCCTCGCGGCGGGCCAGCTCGCGATACCCCTCCAGGTAGGGATCGGCGAGGAGGCCGAGGCGGATGTGGACCAGCACCGCCGCCGCGCCGTCCTGCCGGACCCTCCGCACGATCGCCTCGAGGTTCGCCAGGGTCCCGGCCACGGGGAGCCGGCGGAAGAAGTCGTTGGCCCCCAGCTCCACGACGACCACCCGAGGCCGCCACGCCAGGACGTCGGCCTGGAGCCGCGCCAGGGCGCCGGCCGAGGTGTCGCCGTTGACCCCCGCGTTCCGCACCGGCACGCCGAGGGCCTCCCCCACCAGGTGCGGGAAGGCCTGCTCCCGGGGCAGGGTATACCCCGCGGTGATGCTGTCGCCGAGGAAGACGATGAGGTGTCGGGAGGGGTCGCCGGCGGGGGGTGGGGACGGCGGCCGCGGCCAGAGCCAGAGCCCGCCGAGGACGAGCGCGGCCAGGAGCGCCGCCGCGAGACCGACGGCCCTGCCGCCGCGCGGCCTGGTCGAGATCCGGGTCGGTCGAAGCCCTCCGCTCCCGCGCATCGCGTCCCTGATAGCACGGCGCCGGGGCGCCCCGCAAGGGCGGCCCCGCTTGTGTCGTGCCGGGGCCCCCCGTATACTGACCGCGCGACCGGAGCGCCAGGGTGCCCACGCGACGCCTGCCGACCTATCTTCTGCTCGTGATCGTGGTCGTCATCTGGGCGAGCTACCCCACGCTCACCAAGTTCGCCCTCCGGGACATGCCGCCGTTCACCATCGCCGCGCTCCGATGCAGCCTCGCCTCCGGCCTCCTGATCTGGCTCCTGGTCCGTCGGCCGAGGAGCGGCCACGGGGCCGTCACCCGGGCCGACCTCCGGGACCTGCTCCTCCTCGGGGTCAGCGGGATCACGGTCTCCACCGGCTTCTACTACCTCGCCATCGCCCTGACCAGCGCCTCGAACGCGGTCATCCTCACGGCTACCACCCCGGTCCTGGTGGCCCTGGGCGGCCACCTCGTCCTCGGTGACCGCCTCCAGCGCCTCCAGTGGGTCGGGGTCGGCTGCTCCGCCGCCGGGGTCCTCCTCACGGTGACCCGGGGCGAGGTCGCCGCCCTGCTGGGCGAGCTGCGCCTCGGGGATTTCATCGTCCTCGTCGGCCAGGTCGGCTGGGCGGGCTACACCCTCTACGGCAAGCCGGTCCTCGCCCGGCTTTCCCCAGGGCTCGCCACGACCGGGGCGTACGTGGCGGGGACGGTCTTCCTCATCCCCCTCGCGCTCCTGACCGCCCCCGCCTTCCCACCGGCGCGCTACACGGCCGTGGTCCCCTGGGCGGTGATCCTCTTCCAGGGGACCGTGGGCGCCATCATCCACGTCTGGTACTACCAGGCCGTCCAGGCGGTCGGGCCCAGCCGGTCGGCCATCTTCATGAACCTCCAGCCCCTGGTCGGCGTGCTCCTGGCCACGCTCCTCCTGGGCGAGGAGGTGGGCATCGCCCAGATCATCGGCGGCCTCGCCATCCTGACCGGCGTCTACCTGACCACCCAGCGTTGAGCCCGGCCCGCGGACCGGGCGCGGCGGTCGGGGCGTGGGGCGCGCGCCCGGGATTCCATTCGCGGCGTTCCGGGGATACACTTGAACTCCAAGGGACAGGGGGGCGGGCGAAGAATCCGGGCCGGACCGGGAGGAGGGGGGTCCGTGGTCAGGATCGGGATCGCGCTGGTCGGGGCGGGGCGAGGCGGGGCGGCCCTGCTCGCGGTCCTCCGGGACGAGCCCGGGGTCTCCATCGAGGTCGTGGTGGACACCAATCCGGACGCCCCAGGC
>JACPHL010000205.1 GCA_016188625.1 Candidatus Rokuibacteriota bacterium
GCACCCGTCAGTGGCTCGCCAGGCGGGGCCCCTCCTGGTCGTGTTCCGCCCGCGAGCCGGCTTCCCCACCCGGCTCGCTCACGACGGGGACCCGCGCCGCTCCGCTTAACGTTCCGCTCGGGGCCGACGCCTCCCCGCGGGCCGGTCGCCCTTCCGCGCGAGGCCCCATCACCCACTCGAAAGTCGGAAGAACCTAAATGGCTAACTGCGGTCCGAACGGCGGGGTGCGGGTCGCCCAGGTCCGGCGGGGCGGGCTGGCGGCCGAGGCCGGGCTCCTCCCCGGGGATGTGGTGGTCGCGGTCAACGGCCGGCCGCTCCGCGACCTCATCGACTTCCACCTCCTGGCCGGCGACGAGCGCCTGGAGATCGGCCTCAGGCGCGGGGAGGCCGCTTTCACGGTGGCCCTGGAGCGCCGCTGGGGGAAGGCCCTGGGACTCGAGCTCGCCCCGCCCGTGCCGGGCGAGATCTCGACCTGCTCCAACAAGTGCATCTTCTGCTTCATCCACCAGCTTCCCCGGGGGATGCGGCGGAGCCTCTACGTCAAGGACGACGACTACCGCCTGTCGTTCCTCCACGGCAACTACATCACCCTGACCGACCTCGCCGAGGCGGAGCTGGAGCGGATCGCCGCCCAGCGCCTGTCGCCGCTCTACATCTCCGTGCACGCCACCGACCCCGCCCTCCGCCACGTCCTCCTCGGGAGCCCCAGGACGATCAAGGGCGACCTCCTCGAGCGCATGGCGCGGCTGGCCCGGGCGGGGATCCGGATGCACACCCAGATCGTCCTCTGCCCGGGGATCAACGACGGTCCCCATCTGGAGCGGACGGTGCGGGATCTCGCCCGGCTCCACCCCGCGGTGGCGACGGTCGCCGTGGTCCCGGTCGGGCTCACCCGCTTCCGCGAGCGGCTCCCGGCCCTCCGGACCGTGACCGCGGAGGAGGCGCGCGCGCTCCTTGCCGCCATCCACGGGTGGCAGGCCGAGTGTCTCGGGACCCTGGGGACCCGGCTCGTCTTCGCCGCGGACGAGCTCTACCTCCTCGCGGGCGAGCCGCTCCCGCCGGCCCGGGCCTACGAGGGGTACGCGGTCCTCGAGGACGGGATCGGGCTCGTCCGCCGCTTCGAGGACGGGTTCCGCCGACTGCTCCGCCGCCTCCCGCGACAGGTCGAGCCGCCGCGGGCGGTCAGCGTGGCGACCGGCGAGCTCTTCGCCCCTCGGCTCGTCCGGCTCCTCGAGGCGGTGCGGGTCCGGGGGCTCGGGCTCCAGGTTCTCGCCGTCCCCAACGCCTTCTTCGGGGGGAACATCTCGGTCGCGGGCCTCCTGACCGGCCAGGACATCGTCCGCACGCTGGCGGGCCGGCCGCTCGGCGATCTCCTCCTGGTCCCGGACGCGGCCCTCAAGGACGGGGCAGGGGTCTTCCTGGACGATCTGACCCTCGCCGACCTCGAGGCCCACCTCGGCCTGCCGGTCCGGGCCCCCGAGGCGACGGCCCGCGGGCTCCTCCGCGCCGCGCTCCGCTCGGGGGTCGCCGAGCCCTCCCCGCGTTAGGGGCATGCCGCTGCCGGCGATCGCCATCGTCGGGCGCCCCAACGTCGGCAAATCGACCCTCTTCAACCGCCTGGTCGGCCGCCGCCGGGCGCTGGTCAAGGACACCCCCGGGGTGACCCGCGATCGCCTCGAGGGGATCTGCCGGTTCGGCGCCTGGGAGGCGCGGGTGATCGACACCGGGGGGCTCGATCCCACGGCCCGCGCGGACCTCGTGGCCGGCGTGCGGCGCCAGGTCCTCCATGCCATCGACGCTGCCGACCTCCTCCTCTTCGTGGTCGATGCCCGCGAGGGCCTGACCGCGCTCGACCGGGAGGTCGGCCGCCTCCTCCGGCGCACCCGGAAGCCGGTGCTCCTGGTCGCCAACAAGGTGGAGGGCCCGCGGCAGTTCGCCGACCTGGGCGAGGTCTACGAGCTGGGGGTCGATCCGGTCTTCCCCGTCTCGGCCGAGCACGGGCGAGGGGTCGCCGAGCTCCTCGAGGCGGTCGGGGCGCTCCTCCCCGCGGGCGGCGCCGAGCCGGCGGAGGCGGTGCCGGTCGCGCGGCTGGCGGTCGTGGGGCGCCCCAACGTGGGGAAGTCCTCCCTGGTCAACGCCATCCTCGGGGAGGAGCGGGTGCTGGTCCACCCCGAGCCGGGCACGACCCGGGACGCGGTGGACACCCCGGTGGCGATCGCCGGCCGCCCCTACCTCCTCATCGACACCGCGGGCCTGCGCCGGAAGAGCCGGGTCAGCCAGCCCCTGGAGCGGCTCGCCGCGGTCATGGCCCGGAAGGGCCTGGAGCGGTGCGACCTCGCCCTGGTCGTCCTGGACGGCACCGAGGCGCTCGCGGCCCAGGATCTCAGGATCGCCGGGTACGCGGAGGCGGCCGGGCGGGGGGTGGTGCTGGTGGTCAACAAGTGGGACCTGGTCCGCGCCCCGGATCAGGCCCCGGCGCGCACCCGCGAGCTCCGCGAGCGCCTGCCCTTCCTCGCCCACGCCCCGGTGGTCTTCACCTCCGCGAAGACGGGGGAGGGGCTCCCCCGGCTCTTCGAGGCCGTGGAGCGGGTGGCCGCGGAGTTCGCCAAGGAGATCCCCACCTCGGAGCTGAACCAGGCCTTGAGGAAGGCGCTGGAGGCGCGCCCCCCGGCCGGGGTCCGGGGGCGCACCCTCAAGGTGTACTACGCCACCCAGGTCGGCACGCGCCCGCCCACCTTTTTGCTCTTCGTCAACGACCCGGCGGCCCTCCACGCCTCCTACGAGCGCTTCCTGGTCCACCGCCTCCGCGAGGCCTTCGGCTTTGCCGGCTCGCCCGTGCGCCTTCGGCTCCGCGGGCGCCGCGCCGGCGCGCTCCGCTGAGCCCTCCAGGCTTGACATGGTCTCGGGCCGCTTGCTAGAGTACCCCCGATCGACACAGCAGCCGAGGAGGTAGCGGTATGTCGCGCGCACGGTGGCTCCCTCGACCCTTGGTGGTGGCTGTCCTCGCCTGGGCGATCCTTCTGGGCCTCGTCCCCGCGCTCACTGACGCCGCCCCCATCCCCTCCGGGCTCCCGACCCCGGCCGACGCCGACCGGGTCGTCCGACTCCTCGAGGAGAAGGCCGTGGCCGCCCGGCTCGCCGCCCTCGGCCTCGGCGCCGACGAGGTGAGGGCGAAGCTCGAGGCCCTCGGCGAGGAGGAGCGTCACCAGCTCGCCGCCCGGCTCGCCGAGATCGAGGCCGGCGGGAACGCGGCCGGGGCCATCGCCTTGGTCATCATCTTCGCCCTCCTCGTCATCATCGTCCTCGAGCTGATGGGGCGCCGGGTCATCTCGCGCCCCTAGGTCCCTCGGAGGGGGGCGCTGTCCCCCTTCCGAACCTCCCCCCGGGCAGTTGCGCCGGCGAAGCCGGCGCCCGGAGCGGACTGCCCA
>JACPHL010000010.1 GCA_016188625.1 Candidatus Rokuibacteriota bacterium
GGCGCCGTTCATAAAGACGATGGCCATGACGGCCTCCCGTGGGCGAGCGCTCCCAAAGTCTACCGGACGGCCGTCCCGACCGCAATCCACGGGAAATCCTCGCTTGCCGCCCGCACGGGGTTCTGCTAAGGTGGGAGTTACCCTCAGTGATCTCGATCAGTGATCTCGACCCGAAGAGAGGAGCCTGCTCGCGCTTGGAGCGCCTCGTCCTCCTCCCCGCGGCCGTGGGGGTGATCTCTCTCCTCGCCCTCGGCTGCGCCATGGTCTCCCAGCCTCAAGCCATCCCGGCCACCGACGTCCCCGCGCCCGAGCGGGTCCGTCTCCCGAACGGCCTCACGGTCATCCTCCACGAGCACCGGGCCGCCGACATCGTGGCGGTCCAGCTCTGGGTCCGGGCCGGCGCCCGGGACGAGGCCGAGGCCGAGAACGGCGTCTCCCACTTCGTCGAGCACCTCCTCTTCAAGGGGACCCCGACCCGCGGGCCGGGGACCATCGACCGGCAGATCGCCGAGCTCGGCGGCGAGATCAACGCGGCCACCTCCCACGACTTCACCTACTACCACCTCGTGCTCCCGGCCCGGCACCTCGACACCGCCCTCGAGATCGTGGCCGACGTCGCGGTCAACGCGGCCTTCGATCCCGCCGAGATCGAACGGGAGCGGCTGGTCATCCTCGAAGAGATCCGTCGCCAGCACGACAACCCGCGGGCCTCCCTCTGGCGCTCCCTGGCCCACACCCACTACACCCGGCACCCCTACCGCCGGCCGGTCCTGGGCACGCCCGAGACGATCCGGGCCCTCGACCGCGAGCGACTCCTCGCCTACTACCGGCGCTACTACGTGCCGAACAACATGACGCTGGTCCTGGCCGGGAGCCTCGACCGCGCCGCGGTCCTGGCGCGGGTGGAGCAGGCCTTGGCGCCCCTCGCCCCGCGGCCCCTCCCCGAGGCCCGCATCGCCCCCGAGCCCCCGCTCGCCGAGATCCGCCGCGCCCGGGAGGAGCGCCCGGTCCGCCAGGCCTATCTCGGGATGGCCTGGCCGGGGCCCGTGGTCCCCGACGAGGCCTGCTACGCGATGGACCTCCTGGCCTCGATCCTGGGCCAGGGGCGCAGCTCGCGGCTCAACCAGGAGCTGAAGGAGCGGCAGGGGCTCGTCTCCCGCATCGGGGCGAGCTTCTACGCCCAGCGGGAGGCCGGGACCATCACCATCACCGCCCAGGCCGATCCGGCCCGGCTCGGCGAGGTCGAGCACGCCGTCCTCCGGGAGATCGACCGGATCCGCCGCGAGCTGGTGACGCCGGCCGAGCTGGAGCGGGCCCTGACGGCCGTGGAGTCGGGCTACGCCTTCGGCCACGAGACCGCCGAGGGCGCGGCCCGGTCCTGGGGGCACGCCGAGACCGTCTGGACGCTCGAGCACGAGCTTCGCTACCTCGAGCGGCTGCGGCGGGTCACGCGGGAGGAGATCCAACGGGCGGCGGAGCGGTACCTGGCCCCGGACCGGTTCACGGTGGCGGTCCTCACCCCGCCGGCGTCCTGATGGGGCCCAGGGCCTGGCTCGGCGCGGGGGCGGCGATGGTGGTGGCGAGCGTGCCCGGGGTGACGCCGGCCGCCCCGGTCCCGGTGGAGCGCGAGGTCCTCCCCAACGGCATCACGGTCCTGGTGGCCGAGACCCCCCAGGCCCCGGTCGTGGCCATGACCCTCTTCATCCGCGCCGGAACCCGCTACGAGACCCCGGCCGAGAACGGGATCACCGCCCTCCTCCAACGGACCCTCCTCAAAGGGACGCGGAGCCGCTCGGCCCTCGAGGTCGCCCTGGCAGCGGAGGAGGCCGGGGGGGCGGTCGAGTCCGCGACCGACCAGGACTACGCCGAGCTCCGGGTCCACGGCCTGGCGCGCCACTGGCCCAGGCTCCTCGATCTCCTCGCCGAGCTGGTCACCGTCCCCACCCTGCCGCCCGAGGAGATCGAGCGGGAGCGCGAGATCCTCCTGGCGCAGATCCGCGGCCAGGAAGACCAGACCTTCGCCAGCACCTACAAGCTCTTCCTCCGCGCCCTCCACGGGCCGCACCCCTACAGCCTCCCGACCACCGGGGAGGCCGAGAGCGTCCGGCGCCTGGGCCGGGAGGATCTCCTCCGCTACTTCCGGAGCCGCTACACCGCCGGCCGGATGATCCTCTCGGTGAGCGGGCGGGGAACGCCGTGCTCGGCGGCGGGATGTCGGGCCGGCTCTTCACCACCCTCCGCGACCGGGAGGGGCTGGCCTACGCCGTCGGCTCCTTCTACCCCACCCGGGCCGGGTGGGGCCGGCTGGCCGTCCACCTGGGGACCGCGCCGGGGAACCTGGCGCGGGCCGAGGCCGGCATCCGCGCCGAATTCGAGCGCCTCCGCGCCGAGCCGGTCCCCGCCGAGGAGCTCGCCCGCGCCAAGCGCCGGCTGCTCGGGAGCCACGCCCTCGACCGCCGGACCAATGCGCGACAGGCCTTCTACCGCGCCCTCTACGAGCTCCTGGGGCTCGGGCACGGCTACGGCGACCGCTACCCGGCCCTGGTGGAGGCGGTGACCGCCGAGGAGGTCCAGCAGGTGGCCCGGCGCTACCTCGCGGAGCCGGTCGTCGCCGCCATCGCCCCGTAGCCGAGGCCCGCCGTGCTCCCGCTGAAGGACGACATCCCCACCCGTTCCTTCCCCCTGGTGACCGTCGGGCTCATCGCCGCCAACATCCTGGTCTTCCTCTACCAGCTCTCGCTCTCGGTCCCCGGGGACCGGGAGGCGCTCCGCACCGCCCAGGCCTTCGTCTACGAGTTCGGGCTGATCCCCTGCCGGCTCTCCGGGCGCTGCGCCCTCCCCGTGGAGCTCGGGGCCCCGGCCCCCTTCGCGACCGTCTTCACCTCCATGTTCCTCCACGGCGGCCTCTTCCACGTCGGCGGGAACATGCTCTACCTCTGGATCTTCGGGAACAACGTCGAGGACTCCATGGGGCACGGCCGCTTCATCGTCTTCTACCTCCTCTCGGGCCTCGTCGCCTCGCTCGCCCAGTTCGCCATCGACCCGGCCTCGCAGATCCCCATGATCGGGGCCAGCGGCGCGGTCTCGGGGGTCCTGGGGGCCTACCTCGTCATGTACCCCCACGCCCGGGTGCTGACCCTGGTCGTCTTCGGGATCTTCTGGCAGTTCATCCGGGTGCCGGCCGTGATCGTCCTGGGCTTCTGGATCGTGGTGCAGCTCCTCAACGGGCTCCTGACCTTCACCACTCCCCAGCAGCGCGGGGTCGCCTGGTTCGCCCACATCGGGGGGTTCCTGGCCGGCCTCGTCCTGATCCGCTTCTTCCGCCGCCGCCCCCGGATCCGCTACACCTTCCACTGATCGCGCCGCCGATCGCTCCAGGCCGGCGTTTGCGCTTTACCACCGCGGTCACTATAATCTCTGCTAGGAAGATGTCCGAGTAATGCCCTGGGGGGAGGCAGGCCCCGAAGCCTTTCGCCAGCGGCGAAGCCGGACTGGCGAAAGGTGGGCTTTGCCCAGGGCCGTCGGAAGGGGGGCGGAGCCCCCCTCCGAGTTACCAAGGGGATCGCGCCCATGAAAGCCGTCGTCATGGCCGGGGGGTTCGGGACCCGCCTCCGCCCCCTCACCGCGCACCTGCCCAAGCCCATGGTCCCCATGGGCGGGAAGCCCATCATGGAGCACGCGGTGGAGCTCCTCCACCGCCACGGCTTCGACGACCTCCTCGTCCTCCTCTACTTCCTCCCCGACGCCATCACCTCCTACTTCGGCGACGGCTCCCGCTGGGGGGTGCGCATCCGCTACGTCACCCCGGCCGCGGACCTCGGGACCGCCGGGGCGGTGAAGTTCGCCGCCGAGGAGCTGGAGGAGCCGATCCTGGTCATCTCCGGCGACGTCCTGACCGACTTCGACCTGGCCGCCGCCTGCTCGAACCACCGCGCCGCGGGCGCGGAGGCCACCATGGTCCTGACCCGGGTGGAGAACCCCCTGGCCTACGGGATCGTCATCGCCGCCGACGCGGGCCGGATCGTGCGCTTCCTCGAGAAGCCCACCTGGGGCGAGGTCTTCAGTGACACCATCAACACCGGGATCTACATCCTGGAGCCCTCGGTCCTGGCCGCGGTGCCGCCCGGGCGGGAGTACGACTTCGGCCGTCACCTCTTCCCGGCCTTGCTGCGGGAGGGGCGGGCCCTGAACGGTTACGTCGCCGAGGGGTACTGGCGGGACGTCGGCGACCTCGTGGAGTACCGGCTCGCGCACCTCGACCTCCTCCAGGGGCGTGTCAAGGTCACTCCGGCCGGGCGGCGGCTCGAGGGCGTGGACCGGGAGATCTGGCTCGACGAGGGGGCGCGGGTGGACTTCACCGCGCGCCTGACCAAGGGCGTCATCGTGGGGCGGGGGGCCCAGATCGAGGCCAACGCCCGGATCGCCCGCTCCGTCATCGGCCCCGGCTGCACCGTCGGCGAGGAGGCGGTCCTGGACGGCTGCGTCCTCTGGGAGGGGGTGGCCGTGGGGCCGCGCGCCGTCCTCAAGGAGTGCGTGGTCGGTCGGCAGGCCGTCATCCGCGCCCACGCCGTCGTCCAGGAGGGGGCGGTCATCAGCGACTTCTGCAAGATCGGGGCGGAGGCGGTCATCAAGGAGAACGTCAAGGTCTGGCCCTCCAAGGAGGTCGAGGACGGGGCGATCCTGGCGGTCAGCCTGGTCTGGGGCGAGCGCTGGAGCCGCCAGCTCTTCGGGCGCTACGGCGTCAGCGGGCTGGCCAACCTCGAGATCACCCCGGAGTTCGCCTCCAAGCTCGGCGCGGCCTTCGGGGCCGCCCTCGGCTCGCACCGGACCGTGGTGACGAGCCGCGACCACCACCGCGCCTCCCGGATGATCAACCGGGCCCTCATGGCCGGCCTCCTCTCCGTGGGCGTGGACGTCCAGGACCTCGGGGTCGCCCCGATCCCACTGGTGCGCTACCAGATCCCGGCCCTCAACCTGGCCGGCGGGACCCACGTCCGCCGCTCGCCGTTCGACCCGGGGCTCCTGGACATCAACTTCTTCGACCATCGCGGGACCGACCTCCCGCCGGGGCGGGAGACGGCGGTGGAGCGGCTCTTCTTCCGGGAGGACTTCTTCCGCGCCCCGATGGAGGAGACCGGGGCCCTCGCCTTCCCCCACCACGGGGCCGACCGTTACCGCGACGGCCTGCTGGGCTTCGTGGACCGGCAGCTCATCCAGGGCGCCCGGTTCCGGCTCGTCCTCGACTACGCCTTCGGCTCGGCCTCGGCGATCTTCCCCTCGGTCCTGGGCGAGCTGGGCGTGGACGTGATCTCCCTCAACGCCTACCTGGACGAGGCCAGGATCACCAAGAGCCGGGAGGAGCTCTCGCGCTCCCTGGACCAGCTCTCCAACATCGTCCGCACCCTCTCCGCGGACCTCGGGGTGCTCCTCGACGCGGGCGCGGAGCGGGTCTTCCTGGTGGACGAGAAGGGCGAGATCCTCTCGGGCGACCTGGGCCTCGCCCTGGTGACGCTCCTGGTCCTCCGGACCCAGGCGGGGGCGACGTGCGCGGTCCCGGTGACGGCCTCCCAGGTCGTCGAGGACCTCGCGGCGACCTACGGCGGCACGCTCCTCCGCACCCGCGCGAGCCCCCGGGCCCTGATGGAGCAGGCGGCCCAGGGCGGGGCGGCCTTCGTGGGGGACGAGCGGGGCGGCCTGATCTTCCCGGCCTTCCAGCCCGCCTTCGACGGGATGCTGGCCACGGTGAAGCTCCTGGAGATGATGGCGCGCCTGGAGACCCGGCTCCACCAGCTCGCCCGCCACGTCCCCGAGAGCCATCTGGTGCGGGATCACGTCCCGTGCCCCAACGAGCGGAAGGGGACGGTCATGCGCCGGCTCATCGAGGCGACCCGGGGCGAGGTGGTGGAGCTGGTGGACGGGGTGCGGGTCCGCCGGGACGGGGAGTGGGTCGCCGCGATCCCCGATCCCGATCGCGCGCTCTTCCAGGTCATCGCCGAGGCCGGGAGCGCCGAGCGCGCGCGGCAGCTCGTCACCGAGTACAAGGGGCTCATCGAGGAATGGCGACAGGCCAAGGGGTGACGGGCACGGCGATCCGCTTCGGGACCTCGGGCTGGCGCGCGAGGATCGCCGACCAGTTCACCTTCGACAACGTCCGCCGCCTGACCCAGGCGGTGGCGGGGCACCTCGTCGAGGCGGGGGAGGGGGGGAAGGGGGTCGTGGTCGGCTACGACACCCGCTTCCTCTCGGAGCGCTTCGCCGAGGCGGCCGCCGAGGTCCTGGCGGGGAACGGCCTCCCTGTTTTCCTCTCCACGCGTGACGTCCCGACCCCCGTCGTCGCCCACGCCGTCCTCGACCGCGGCGCGGCGGCGGGGGTGAACATCACGGCGAGCCACAACCCGGGCGAGGACAACGGGGTGAAGGTCTCGGGGAGCCACGGCGGGCCGATCCTCCCCGAGGTGGCGCGGGCGATCGAGGCCCGGGTGGCGGCCCTCTCAGGGTGGCGGACCATGCCCCTCGGCGAGGCTCGCGAGAAGGGACTTGTGACGGACGCCGACTTCTCCGAGGCCTATCTCGCCCACTGCCGGCGCCTCGTGGACCTGGCGGCCATCGGGCGCGCCCGGCTCAAGGTGGTGGTGGATGTGATCTACGGGGTCGCCCGGGGGTACCTCGACCGGCTCCTCCAGGAGGCGGGGGCGGAGGTCACCCTCCTCCGAGGGGAGCGGGACGTCACCTTCGGCGGCCACCCCCCGGAGCCGGCGGCTGAGTACCTCGCTCCCCTCATCGAGGCGGTCCGTGCCTCGGGCGCGCACCTCGGGCTCGCCACCGACGGCGACGCCGACCGCTTCGGCGTCGTGGACCGGGACGGGACCGTCTTCGCCCCGAACCCCACCCTGGCCCTGATCCTCCGCCACCTCCTCCGCCACCGCGGGTGGCGCGGCGGGGTGGCCCGGAGCGTGGCGACCACCCACCTCCTCGACGCGCTGGCGCGGGCCCACGGCTGCCCGCTCCTCGAGACGCCCGTGGGGTTCAAGTACCTCGGCGACCTCATCACCCGGGGCGAGGCGATCTTCGGCGGCGAGGAGTCGGGCGGGATGGGCCTCCAGGGCCACCCCCCGGAGAAGGACGGGATCCTCGCCAACCTCCTGGTGGCCGAGGTCGTCGCCGTGGAGGGGGCCTCCCTCAAGGCGCTCCTGGAGCGCCTCTACGGGGAGGTCGGACGGCTCCTCTCCGTGCGCGTGAACGTGCCGCTTTCGGAACAGGTCGCCCGCGACCTCCCGGCCCGGCTCGCCACCCCCCCCGGGACCCTGGGCGGGTGGGAGGTCCGCCGCGTCGAGACCACCGACGGGCTGAAGCTCCACTTCGACGGCGGGAGCTGGTGCCTGGTCCGCCCCTCGGGGACCGAGCCGGTGGCCCGGCTCTACGTCGAGGCCCCGACCGACGCCGATCTCGCCCGCCTGCGCGATGCCGCCCTCGAGCACTTCTTCGGCTAGGGAACTCGGAGGGGGGCTTCGCCCCCCTTCCGAAACCTCCCCCCAAAAAGTTGCGCCGGCAAAGCCGGCGCTCGGAGCGAGCTATCAATCCGCGCGCCGAGTATCAGAGCGCGCGGGCCGCACAACGTTACTCGGACGGGCACCTAGGGCTCTGCGGGTGGCGTCGGCGACGGCCCGGCCCACGCTCGGCGACAGGACCCGCGGCCGTCGGGAGGAGCCGTGAAGGGATCGGTCATCCACAGGGTACGACGAGCGGCCCGGGTGCGGCTTGACCGGCTCCTCGCCGAGCGCGGTCTGGCCGCGAGCCGGGAGGAGGCCCAGCGCCTCATCCTGGCCGGCCGGGTCCGGGTGGACGGCCGGCCGGTGGACAAGGCTGGCGCCCCCGTGCGCGGGGACGCCGAGCTGGGCGTCCTGGGGCGCTCCCCCTACGTCGGCCGGGGCGGGGAGAAGCTCGAGGCCGCGCTCGGCGCCTTCGGGGTGGACGTGGCCGGCAAGGTCTGCCTCGATGTCGGGGCCTCGACCGGCGGGTTCACCCACTGCCTCCTCCTCCACGGCGCCCGGCGGGTCTACGCCGTGGACGTCGGCCACGGCCAGCTCCATCCGCTCCTTCGCTCGGACCCCCGGGTCATCGCCCTCGAGGGGGTCAACGCCCGCGCCCTGCTCCCGAGCCTCTTCCCCGAGCCCCCGGAGCTGGCGACCGTGGATGTCGCCTTCATCTCGCTGGAGAAGGTCCTCCCCGCCGTCGCCGGGTGCCTCGCGCCCGGGGGGGTGATCGTGGCGCTGGTGAAGCCGCAGTTCGAGGTGGGGCGCGGGCGGGTCGGCAAGGGCGGGGTGGTGCGCGACCCGGGCCGTCACCGGGAGGTGCTCCTGCGGCTCGCGGCCTTCGCCCTCGCCCATGGCCTCGGCGTCCGGGGGGTCGCCGTCTCCCCGCTCCGGGGCCCGAAGGGAAACCGGGAGTTCCTCCTCCACCTGGCCGCGGGCGGCGGGCCCTCCATCGAGGTAGGACCGGCGATCGAGCGGCTCCTCGCCCCCGCGAGGCCCCCGGCATGATCCGGATCGGGATCGTCGCCAAGGCGGATCGCCCCGACGCCCCGGCCGCGGTCCGGGAGCTGGTCGGATGGCTCCGGGCGCGGGGCCGCGAGGTGGTGGTGGACCGGGAGACCGCCGTCCTCCTCCCGGCCGCGGCGACCGTGGTGGAGCGCCCGGTCCTCCCCGGCCGCGTGGACGTCATCATCGTCCTCGGCGGCGACGGGACCCTCCTGGCCGTGGCCCGGGCGGTGGGAGCCCTTGGAGTCCCGATCCTGGGCGTCAACCTCGGCGGCCTCGGCTTCCTCACCGCGACGACCCTCGAGGAGCTCTACCCGACCCTGGAGGCGCTGTTCCGGGGCGAGTACAGCATCGAGGAGCGGATGCTCCTGACGGCCGAGGTCCGCCGCCACGATGAGGGCGCGGCGAGCGGGCAGGTGGCCATGAACGACGTGGTGATCACCAAGGGGGCCCTGGGGCGGATCATCGAGTTGGAGGTCTCGGTGGACGGCCAGCTCGCCTCCGCCTACCGGGCCGACGGCCTCATCATCTCCACCTACGGCCCGATCCTGTTCCCGACCCTCGAGGCCCTGATCCTGACCCCGATCTGCTCCCATACCCTGACCAACCGCCCCATCGTCCTCCCCGCCGATGTCGTCGTCGAGGTGAGCCTCGTCTCCGACAGCCAGGACGTGGTCCTCACCATCGACGGCCAGGTGGGCATCCCCCTCCGGGCCAAGGACATGGTGCGGGTACGCCCGGCCCCCTCGCGTATCCGGCTCATCCGCGACCCCAACAAGAGCTACTTCCAGGTCCTGCGCGCCAAACTCAAGTGGGGCGAGCGCTAACACAACTCGGAGGGGGGCTCCGCCCCCCTTCCGACGGCCCTCCCGGCAAAGCCGGGCCGTTCGCCCTTCGGCAAACGGCCCGCGCCTGCCTCCCCCCAAGCACCCTAC